>JAZQXQ010000429.1:0-1757 GCA_045632965.1 Clostridia bacterium | reverse complement strand
CTAGAGTGTGTTTCTAAAATGAGGGATGTGCAGTTTCGAGTGGATTGGGCTGCATTTCAAGGCGATTTTCCGAAGGCTTAGTGGGGCTAAGTCAAGGGAAATCAACGCAGAAATGCAGCTCAAGACGCCAAAAATGCATCTTCCCGAATTTAGAAACACACTCTAAGCTTTAATTCTTCCATAGCATGATTATAACAAAAAAATCGACGCTTGTATAGCCCCAAAATCGTAATCGTGTCCATTTTTCTCAACGTCAGTTACTGCTTTATGTCTGTATAATTCATCATCTCTTTATCAAACTCTTTCCCGTTCCTTCAGGCGACAGTTGCGCATCCCGCGCCGTTCTGTTATAATCGCGGCAGATAATCGAAACACTTTCCAAAGGCGGTTCGCACATGGACAGCATTAACATGATCGGCTATGACGCCGTGCATCCCTCCGATTTCGTCTACGACATGCCCGGGGGGCACGGCTATTACCTGCTCATACTCACCCACACGCCCCTTCGCTTTCGGGACAGCGACGGCGAGCGCATCTATCCCGCCCGCCACGCGGCTCTGTTCTCCCCCGACGCTCGCATCCACTATGGCGCGTGCGAGGCGACCTATAGCAATGATTGGATCATTTTTGACTCCGACGAGCCCTATGTCACCCAGTTTCCGCTGCAAAACCGTCCCTTCCCCGTGCCGGACGCAGATTACTGCCACAATCTGTTCCAGCTGCTCACCTGGGAGCACATGCAGGGCGGTCTCGAGGCCGTCACCGCCCAGCTGATGGAGTTGCTGTTTCAAAAGCTGCGCGCCGGCATCGATCTGCCCGGCGACCCCGACTATCATCTTGAGCTGGCGGCCCTGCGGCGGAATATTCTGAGCCAGCCGGAGAAAAACTGGAACGTTTCCAAAATGGCCGCACGGCTGCACATCAGCGCTGGTTATCTGCACCTGCTGTACAAACGGCAGTTCGGCGTCTCCTGCATGGACGATGTCATTGAAAGCAGGGTTCGCCGTGCCAGGGATTACCTGTCCCATACACAGCTGCGCATCCAGGAGATCGCGCTGCTCTGCGGCTACAACAGCGCCGAGCACTTCAGCCGCCAGTTTCGCAGGCATAGCGGCATAAGCCCGGGCCAATACCGAAGGACCGCGCAATCACAGCAAGACCCTTGATTATGCTTTTCCCACGCTCTTCCGGCGCCACCACACATAGCGCAGCAGGCATGCCAGCGCGCTGACGGCCCAGGTCAGCCCAGCCGTCCACCAGATGACCCATACGTTCTCCGATAGCAGCATCATCAATCCCATGGGCAGGAAGATGCGGCAAAGCATCTCAATAATGCCATTGATGAAGGAAAACAGTGTATCTCCGACGCCGTTGAGCGCGCCACGGATTACAAATATCGTACCCAGGAACACATAAAACCAGCTTGTCAGCCTGAGCGCCTTGCCACCCAATGTCACGACGTCTCCATCGCTGACAAACGCCCTGACGATATCAGGGCCCAGCAGCTGTATCACGATCAACATCGCCCCCGAGAATACGGCCATGACCAGCATGGCATCCTTCACGCCCTCCCGCACCCGATCCAGACGGCGTGCGCCGTAGTTTTGTCCCGCATAGGTGGACAGGGCCATGCCCAAAGAACCAAAAGGCTGCTGGGTTAGCTGGTCGATGCGATTCGTCGCAGTAAAGGCGGCCACCGCCGTCGTACCAAAGCGGTTGACCACCGTCTGGAGTGCCGTCGTGGAGACGGCGATCAT
>JAZQXQ010000428.1:0-7266 GCA_045632965.1 Clostridia bacterium | reverse complement strand
ATATCTACCATGTGGTGCGGTGCGACGGATTGCTCCTGTGCGGTAGGCTTTGCTGTGCCGATGTCCATACGCCGATATATCTGCATGGAGTCCATGCAGACGATCTCGCAAGGCAGATGCCTTGCGACTTCCAATGCAAGGCTTGTTTTGCCGCTTGCCGTAGCGCCGACAAAGCCAAGGATGCGGGGCTTGTTTGGCAATTCGTTCATAATCAATTCTGAATCCTGCGGAAACGTTTGTCAAGTTCACGGTGTGTTACTTCTACAATCAGCGGCCGACCGTGCGGGCAGGTGGGCGTGACATTGTCTGCGATCATGCGGCGAATAAGCTCAAAGAGACCGTCTTCCGGGAGCTTCTCACCGCCCTTGACAGCATGCTTGCAAGCCATCTGGATGATGCGTTCGGTGCGCTTCTGATTGGTAATCTGACGACCGTCGGACAATTCGTCCAGCGCGTCGCGGAAGCAATCTGTACTGCGGGCGGCGCCGAGAACCATGGGGACCGCGCGCAGCTGAACGGTTAGATCGCCGAAGTCGGTAGCATCAAAACCGGCGTTTTTCAGCGCTTCCTGACTGTCGAGGAACACTTCGTATTCGCGGTGCGTCAGCTTGATTAACAGGGGTGCAAGCAGCATCTGAGACGCGGTATCGGCTTCGCAGGCTTTCATCATCCGTTCAAAAAGAAGTCTTTCATGTACGGCGTGCTGATCACAAAGCAGCATGCGGTCGTTACATTCGAGGATGATGTAGGTGTTGAATACCACGCCAATCATTTTAACGGGCAGTCTGCTGAAGGCAGCTTCCACTTTAGCATCGGCAATTTGCTCGATCATTTCTTCCTGCACGGCAGCAGCGGGAGGCGTAACAGGTGCAACCGGGGCAGAAATAACAGGAGATGTGTTGGATGCAGGGGCAGAATGAACGGCTTTTAATGTGGAAGAAGTGCTTTGATCAGGGACTTTGTTTTCGACTTTCAGCGGGGATTTTTGCGTATAGCTCAACAAATCTTGCGTTGAGTGCAAAGATAACGGTTTGCTGCTGCTTGACTGATGATTATTAAATATGTATGAAAGTTTGTCAATGTTAGAACTATGGTTTGAATTATTTTGTACATTGGTCTTTATTGGTTCAATATCTGTTTTAAATATATCGATATGTGGTTCGGAATTGTGGGAAACTGGGGCAAAATACGGGCTCTTTTGCGTTGGTACAGAAGAACTCGCTTTTTCGGGCAAAACAGGCTTGATTGTAACGTTGGAAATGGGCTGCGGCTTTTCATCAAAGAGCTTTGCAGTGGTTTCAAGCGTTGTTTTTTCCTTCCAGGCATCCTGAATCAGTGTGGTAACAGCTTCGCGGATGCCAAGCTCATTTTGAAAACGAACTTCCCATTTATTCGGGTGCACGTTGACGTCGGCCTGCTCAAAGGGCATTGTGAGATGAAGAATGCAAATGGGGAAGCGGCCGATCATTACGCGCTGACGGCAGGCTTCTTCCAGCGATACGGTAAGCAGGGCACTTTTGATCATGCGGCCGTTGAGAATGAATGTCTGATGCGAGCGATTGCCGCGCGCCAGTTCGCCAATGCCCACGTAGCCGTCCAGCAGCAGACCGTTCATGCGGCCGGATACGCGCTGCAGCTTTCCGAGCGTATTCAAACCGTAAATGCTCATGACGGCGCTCTCCAGCTTTCCGTCGCCGGCACTGAAGTAAACCGTTTTGCCATCGGCGATGTAGCGGAAAGAAATCTGCGGATGCGAAAGAATGAAGCGCATCATCAGATCGGAGACATAGCCTGTTTCCGTAGAGGGCTTCTTCATGAATTTACGGCGCACGGGCGCATTATAGAATAGATCCTTGACGGTAAAGGCAGTGCCTTCGGGGCAGGCGGCTTCCTTGATTTCTGTGATGACGCCGCCGTCGTTTTGTACGCTCAGACCAAAATCCGCACCTTTGGTGCGCGTGGTGCAGGTTAGCTTGGAAACGGCGGCAATGGACGCCAACGCTTCACCGCGGAAGCCAAGCGTCTGTACGCTGTACAGATCGGCAGCGGTGGAGATTTTGCTTGTGGCGTGACGCTCAAATGCCAGCCGGATATCGCTGGGCTGAATGCCGCTGCCATTGTCTACGACACGAAAGGAAGTCAGGCCACCGTCGCGGATTTCCACCGTGATGGCGGTTGCGCCGGCGTCCATGCTGTTTTCGACCAGTTCTTTGATGGCGGCAGATGGACGCTCAACGACCTCGCCGGCAGCGATTTGACCGATGACATCCTGAGAGAGCTGTCTGATGTGCTTAAGTGACATGGTTTACTCCTTACAGCAAACGATGATTAATCAATTGATTGGCAACAAGGTGTGTTGTGTTTTCTACATACGATGCATATTCGTCGGGAGACAAGGCGAAATACCGCTCCGGTGATAACGTTTTATGGGGAATATATCCCATTACGCTGATTTTGCGAATGATGCATCCGTGCGGAAGGTAATCAATGTAATCGGGGAAATCCTTCAAAGGGAGAATTTCGGTAAGATAGCCGGATTGGGGATGGGTGCGCAGATAGGCAGCTTCTATTGCGTGGATTTCACGCATGCGATCTTCTTTGGAAATCAGCTGCTTGACTGCATCCCAGGTTTCATCCATGCAGGCAGTGTTTTTCCATTTGTCGGCTGATTTTATGCGTGCCCAGGCTGCTTTTACGCGCTTTTCGTCGCGGATCATGGCCTGAAATGCGGCGTCAGTAATCAGGTGTGCATAGTAGCCCAGCAAAAAGGCGTATTCCTCTGCGGAATGAATGCTGCCTTTTCGCTTGAGGATATATTCTTCGCAAAAGGCATCGCAGTCCGCTGCCTGCTTTCGCTCGCTTCGCATCCAATGCGTTACTTCTCGTGAAGGGGTAAATGCCGTCCAGTCTTCGTTTTCGATGTTGCAGTCGGGAGCAATATTGCCGACACAAAAGCCGCGCTTGTCCAAGGATGGAAAGCGTTCAAGGATGGCGTCTGCAATCATTAAATGCGTAACCCAGCTTGCCATGGCGAATCAGAGCTTGCGCGCTTTTTCACGCAGGAGGAACAGCGCATTGAGCGCGTCGATGGGCGACATGGAGAGAACGTCGAGATTGCTTAGTTCTTCAACGAGCTCTGTCTTGCCGTATTCGAAGAGATCCTGCTGCTGGTTTTTCTTCTTTCCTTTTTCAAGGATGTTCTGCCCGATGGTGTTTTGCGTGATGTTGTTGGCTTCAAGGCGCGCTTCGATCTCCTGCGCGCGGGCGACGACGGCGTGGGGAACGCCGGCGAGACGGGCAACATATACACCAAAGCTCTTATCGGCGCCGCCGCGCACGATTTTGCGCAGGAAGATGACTTCCTCGCCGTGCTCTTTGACGGAGATTTGATAGTTGGTTACGCCGTCCAATACGCCTTCAAGCTCGGAAAGTTCGTGATAGTGGGTGGCAAAGAGCGTCTTGGCGCCGCATTTTTTCTTGTCGCACAGGTATTCTACCGTGGACCAGGCGATGCTCAGGCCGTCGAACGTACTGGTGCCGCGGCCGATTTCGTCAAGGATAACCAGAGATCTTTCGGTGGCATTGCGCAGAATGTAAGCCGTTTCGCTCATTTCTACCATGAAGGTGGACTGGCCGCCGGCAAGGTCATCGGAAGCGCCGATGCGGGTAAATACATTGTCAACCAGCGGAATAAAGGCTTCACGTGCAGGCACGAAAGAACCGATATGCGCCATCAAAACGATCAGCGCGACCTGGCGCATGTAGGTGCTCTTACCGGCCATGTTGGGACCGGTGATGATCTGCATGCGTTTTTCGTCAGTATTCATTTCGGTGTCATTGGGCACAAACATGCCGTCAGACATCGTCTTTTCAACCACGGGATGGCGGCCGTCGCGGGTCAGTAGCGTGCCGTCTTCCGTCCTGACAGGGCATACGTAATTATTTTCGATCGCAACGCGCGCCAAAGAGAGCAGCGCGTCCAGTGTTTTGAGCGCTTCGGCCGTGCCTTGCAGGCGCGGAATGGCGGCACGCACTTCTTCGCGCACGGCACTGAAAAGTTCCAGCTCCAGGCGGGCGCTTTGCTCCTGCGCGCCGGAAATTTTACTTTCGATCTGGCGCAATTCGTCCGTGGTATAACGCTCGGAAGAAGCCAGCGTCTGCCGGCGCTGATAGCGCAGGGGAACCAAAGAGTAATAGGATTTGGTGACCTCGATATAATAACCAAAGACGCGGTTATACTGGATTTTGAGGCTCTTGATGCCGGTTTCTTCGCGCTCGCGCTGCTCAAGGTCGGCAAGCCACTGCTTGCCAAGGGTTGCGGCATCACGCAGTTCATCCAATTGCGCATTGTAGCCTTCACGGATGACGGAGCCTTCGGAAATCAGCAGCGGCGCATCGGGATTGATGGCGTTTTCAAGCAGCTGCGTAAGACCCGGCAAGGGATCGAGCGTGCCAAGAATGTAACGGACGTGCGCGTATTCGTCGCTGGAGAGAAGCTCCTGCAACTGCGGCACCTGATTGAGTGAGCGCAAAAGCGCCAGACAATCGCGGGCATTGAGCGTGCCGTAGGATACCTTGGAGAGAATGCGCTCCATGTCATAGACATTGCGCAAAAGTTCGTGAAGACGCTCGGAAAGCACATGGCTGTTATGCAGCGTGCCGACGGCGGCAAGACGCGCTTCGATGGCATCCTTGGCGAGCAGGGGCTGCTCTACCCAACGGCGCAGCATGCGGCCGCCCATGGCGGTTGCGGTTTTATCAAGCAGCCACAAAAGACTGCCGCGCGCGGAATGTTCGTGCAGGTTTTCCGTCAGTTCAAGATTACGGCGGGTAGCGGCGTCCAGCGGCATGGTCTGATTGGCTACCTGAATGCGCAGGGCCGAAATATGGCTCATGGCGTTCATCTGCGTATCGGCGATATAGTGCATGAGCGCGCCAGCAGCATGAGCGGCCGGAAGCAAAGAATTATCAAGGCCAAGCGCGGTAAGGGACGTGACGCCAAAGTGCCTGGTCAGCATTTCGGTTGCTTTGGAACCGTGGAAAGCATTCTGCGGGCAATTTCCCTGCATGGCATCACAAACGGAGGCCACCAGCTGGGCGTTATTGGAGATAATTTCACGCGGAGCGATAGAGGACAAGGCTCCCTTCAGTTCGCGCTCTGCGCTGGAAAGTTGGGTGCAATAAAACTCGCCCGTACTGACATCCACATAGGCGACGCCTGCGCGCTTGCCTTCCACGCAAACAGAAGCAAGATAATTGTTTTTACGTTCTGTCAGTGCGGATTGATCTGTGACGGTGCCGGGGGTAATGATGCGCGTGATGGCGCGCTTAACAATGCCCTTGGCGGCAGAAGGATCCTCCATCTGCTCACAAATGGCGACACGGTACCCTTTTTCAATCAGGCGGGTGACGTATGTATCGACGGCATGGTGCGGCACGCCGCACATGGGCGCGCGCTCGGGAAGCCCGCAATCACGGCCGGTGAGCGTTAGTTCAAGCTCGCGGCTGGCGGTGATGGCGTCGTCAAAAAACATCTCGTAAAAGTCACCCAAACGATAGAAGAGCAGTTCGTCCTTGTGCTCTTCCTTCATGGTGAGGTATTGCTGCATCATGGGGGTAACGCTTTGAATTGCCGGGCGTGCCATGAAATTACTCCTTCAGTAATGTATATGAGTGGGATTACTCTTCTTCGGCTTCCTTCGGATGGCTGCAGCCGCCGCAGGTGGCGCAATTGCCGGAGCAGGAGCAGAGGTTGTCGGGATACATGGTGGCGTAGAGCACGTCGTTGATGCCGCTCATCAGCATGTTGTAATCATTGCGTGCCTGCTGCAGCTTTTCGTAGGCGGGAATGGCGTTCATTTTCTGGGATTCTTCGTCAATCTCACGCGTCAGCGCGGCGATCAGGTCAAAATCCTTGTCGTCTTTCAGCGTCTCAGCCTCCAGCTGCTGGCGTTTTTCAAGATAAGCGCTGATGCACTTGGAAAGCTCGGGGTCATTTTGACCGGCGTCTTCGCAGGCTTTCAGCGCGGTGAATTCTTCGCTCTCGGCAAGCAGTTTGCCAAGTTCTACGGCTTTGTCATAGATGGCGCGGGACATGTGGAACATAAATTTAGTCCTCCTCTTTTTTGCCGCGCAGCGTGTTGCTGCCATGGTCGGTGATGCGAACGGGGATAATCTTGCCGATATCCGCTTCGCAGCCGTTGAAATTTACATTGATGTTGCGCTCGCTCTTGCCGGTCAATTGCGTTTCGCGGCGGCGGGAAGCGCCTTCGACCAGCACCTGCACGGTCTGTCCGTTCATGCCGGCGAGAATTTCGCCGGTAATTCTTTCCTGTACGGCGATCAAGCGCTCGATACGGTCACTGGCGACGGCAGGGTCGATGCGGCTGGGCATTTCGGCTGCGCGCGTGCCCTTGCGGGGACTGTAAATGAAAGTATAGGCGCTGTCGTAGCGCACTTCTTCCACAAGAGATACGGTGTCGAGGAACTCTTCTTCCGTTTCGCCCGGGAAGGCGACGATCAGGTCGGTAGTGAGGCCAAGATGCGGCATGGCGCTGCGCAGCTTGCGTACCTTTTCGAGATAGTGTTCCCGCGTATAGCGGCGGTTCATTTCCTGCAAAATGTGGTTGTTGCCGGCCTGGACGGGCAGGTGCAGGTGCGGTGCGATGACGGGATTGTGCGCCATTTCGTCGATCAGCTCATCGGAAAGATCCTTGGGATGGGAGGTCATGAAACGGATGCGCTCGATACCGGTTTTAGACACGCGGTGCAAAAGCTGGGCGAAAGAAACGCCGGACTGGTGATCAGTGCCGTAGCTGTTTACGTTCTGTCCCAGCAGCATGATTTCCTTGGCGCCGGCAGCAACAAGGAGCTCTGCTTCGCGCACGATATCATCCGCAGCGCGGGAACGCTCGCGGCCGCGGACATACGGCACGATGCAGTAAGAGCAGAAGTTGTTGCAGCCGTACATGACGGTGATATAGGATTTAAGCGGGTTATCACGGCAGATGGGCAGATTTTCCACCAGCGTGCTGGCGCAGGGATCCACGCGGATAATGCGCTCTCTTTTCGTAATGGCTTCATAAAGGTATTCGGGCAGACGGTAAAGATTGCCGGTGCCGAAGGCTACATCGATAAAAGGGTACTGCTTGAGCAGCTTTTCGGCCATCACCTGCTGCTGGATCATGCAGCCGCATACGCCAATGAGCATGTGCGGGCGTTCTTTTTTGACTTCTTTCAGCCAGGTGACGTTGCCAAGCGCCTTGC
>JAZQXQ010000427.1:0-2221 GCA_045632965.1 Clostridia bacterium | reverse complement strand
TATATCACCGCATGCTATGGAAAACAATAAAAAATCTCCATCCGAAGATGAAGATTTGGGGGGACTCGAACCTATGGTCTCGCTGCGCTCGGTCAGGCTCGCCATTGTCGCCCAGCTTCGCTGCCGCTCGCTGCGCTCTGTGGCTCGCCACGCTTCCGCCTCGCTTCTTCGCCCATTGGGCGCGCTCGGCTCCTGTCTCGCTGCGCTCGGTCAGGCTCGCCATTGTCGCCCAGCTTCGCTGCCGCTCGCTGCGCTCTGTGGCTCGCCACGCTTCCGCCTTGCTTCATCCCGCACTGCGGGCGCTCGGCTCCGCGCCCCATCGATGTGCGTTCACATCTCAGGGAGTCGGGGGCGCGGGTTCCATCTGCATAAACCAAATAAAACAGCCACCCAATTGGGTGGCTGTTTTATTTGGTGGTGCCAATAGGACTCGAACCTATGACCCCATCGATGTGAACGATGTGCTCTACCAACTGAGCCATGGCACCATGCGTCGCTTGCGACGGTGTATATAATACCACGTTTGGGCGACGTTGTCAACAGGAAATTTTCGTCAGGTCATGTATTCGCCGTTGTAGGTGACGAGCACGGCGCTCAGTACGCCGGGCAGATCGGACACATCCTGCATAAAATCGGTGTCGTCTTTGTTGAGGCGCACATCCACCGTCAGTTCTGTGCCGGACTTGGTGACGGACTTGGATTTGATGCGGCAGCGGCGCACGCTTTTGCCCACGAGCGCCATGGCGCTTTGCTCGGCCTCTTTGTTTTCCAGCGTGAGGACGAGAATATAAGGCACGCCGTTCTGACGGCCGCGGGTGAGGAAAAGAACAGAAAGGCCTACCGCGACGGTGCCGATGATGGCTACACCCGCCATGCCCGCGCCGATGGCAATGCCCGCACCGACGGCCCAAAACATGTACATGATGTCAAGCGGTTCCTTGACCGAGGTGCGGAAGCGGATGATGGACAGCGCGCCCACCATGCCCAGCGTCAGCACGACATTGCTGGTGACAACCAGCAGAATCATGGCAGAAAGCATCGTCATGGCCACCAGCGTCACGCCGTAGGTCATCGTGTACATCACGCCCTGATAGGTGGCGCGGTACAGCATGGCGATGAACAGGCCGATGACAAAGGACAGCGCCATCGTCAGCAGCGCATCCGGCAGGGAAAAATTGACGGCCTTTTCAAAGAAGTCGCTGGAGAAAAGGGTGCTGAGAACTTCGGTATTCATGCGTATATCCCCCGATCAGTCATAAGTATGGCAGGCCTCGAACTTGGAAAAGGACATCGGCCTGCATTGGCAGTTGGTTATCATGCGGATGATCTCGGGCAGGTATTCGTCATACTTGACCTCGATCAAAACAAAATCCGGCGATTGCGTACGAGGGCGCGGCTGATGCACCTGCAGGAAATCCGGGCTGTACACGCCCGTGCGGATATCGCTGTCCAGCGTCACGCGCACATTGGCCGGGCCGTAAACGAAGGCTTCGCGCACATAGTGCACCTGCACACGGGGACGCAGCAATTCCCGCCGCATCTGCAGGTATAATTCGCGCACCAGGTCGCGGCTGTCATGCAGCATCCACTCAATATCGCCCCGGCAGATTTTTTCCACCTCGTCGCGGGTAAGCGATGTGCCGCGCTTATGGCACAGGGTGACGATCTTGCTTTTGCATTCCAGACGGAAGTGCTCAAGATTATCGTTATAATAGCGGATGCGGTATTTATCGCGTTTGGGCACGCCAACCTGCTTTTCCATCAGGGCGCGGTTGGTCGGCGTATCAAAATACACGCTGTGAATTTCGTACGTGCCGTCCTCCCGGGCGTGTTTGTCGCGCTGCATCACGGCGGATAAACGGATGCGCAGAGCAGCGGCTTCTGCCGCGGTCACGCGGGTTTTGATTTCGTGGCGCATGCGTTCATCCTTTCTGCTGATTCATGTAAAGATTGACAGCCTTTTTATTTTATCATGATTTACGGCGCTGTGCAAGCACCTGCTGGCAGCGGAAAATGCAGCGCGTTCTTGAAAGGAGCGGGCAGGTGTGGTAATATGAATAAAACCAAACGCATGCGGAGGGATATATATGTCAAAGAAAAAGGGAACGCCCAAGAAAAGCTTTTTGACAACTGCATTGGCGGTTGTGCTGCTGATTGTGTATATGCTCTTTGGCGGCGGGGGCGATGAGGGTGCGAACATCAGTACCCAGCAGCCCACGGC
>JAZQXQ010000426.1:0-4419 GCA_045632965.1 Clostridia bacterium | reverse complement strand
ACTGCCGCAACGGCAAGCCTGATCCAATGAGCGAGGCATTTCTGCAAATCGCCGGCGTCTTCAGCCAGCTGGAGCTTTCCATGATCCGCGCCCGTGTACGCAGCGGCATGGCCAATGCCAAGGCCAACGGTAAGCCCATCGGCAGACCGCGAACCACCAAGGATGACATCCCGGCTGTGTTCTTCAGGCACTACCCGACTTATGCCGCAGGCAAGATGAACGTCAGCGAGTTCGCGCGGGTGTGTGGGCTGAGTAGGCCGACGGTGTACAAGTATTTAAAGATTATATAAGTAAAAAGCTTCTTCCGAATCATCAGAAGAAGCTTTTTTATGTGCAGGTCTTTAGGGGAAAGGCATCAGTCGTGCTCCTGACGATAAGCAGAAGGTGTAACGCCAATGATGCGTTTGAAAGCCCGGTTAAAAGACGCAATACTGCGGAACCCCACCTTAAAGCAAATGTCGGCAGTTGACATATCCGTCTTTAACAAACGGCATCCGTATTGAACGCGACGTCTTTTGATATACTCCGCCACGGTTGTATTCAGGTGGTTTCTGAACAGGCGCGATATATATTCCCGCGTATAGAAAAAGCGGGCGGCCAAATCGGGAACGGAGGTGATTTCGCAAAAATGCTCATCCAGATAATTTTGGATTTTAATCAGCGCCGCGGGCGGACTGGCTGGCTCCCAACGATAGCTGTTCTTGCGCTGTAGCATACGCTTCATCACGTTATTACCGCCCTGACCAAAGTAGGCCTGCAGCATACAGTAATCCTGATACATTTCATCGTAAAGTTTGCTGTGCGCCGGGTTGGGAGAATAGATGCACATCTCCGGCGCATGCATGTGCACAGCCGCTTCGGCGATTGTATCGTAGCCTCCGGATTGGCTTCCCGCGGCGACAGCTGCCATAATTGCACTTCCCAGTGCCGGGCCCTGTTTTGTAGATGTTACGCAGATGGGCATGTTCAGCACATCGGCATAAATCTGCATCAGCATGGGATTTTTCTGGCTGATGCCGCCCGAGGCGATGATTTCATTCACCTGAAGACCGTGCTTGCGGTTGTTTTCCACAATCACGCGGATGCCAAAAGCCGTCGCCTCGATCAGCGCACGGTAAATGTCTTCAGGCCGCGTCTGCAGCGTCATGCCTACCATCAGGCCGCTTAGATCGCTGTCTACCAGAATGCTGCGGTTGCCGTTCCACCACTCCAGTGCCATCAGGCCGTTTTCGCCTGGCTGCAGTTTCTCCGCCAATTCCGTCAGATATTGCTGAACAGAAAGGCCTTTTTCTTTTGCAGCCTGCTGATAGCTTTCCGGCACGCAGTGATCCGAAAACCAGGCAAACAGATCGCCCACGCAGCTTTGGCCCATTTCGTAGCTGATCAGCCCTGGAATCATGCCGTTGCGCACGCTGCCGCAGATGCCCGGGATATCCAGCATATCGCCGTCGCCCAGCACGTGCAGGCCCGTGGAGGTGCCGATTACCAGCATCATCTGTCCCGGCTGCGTTACGTTGACAGCAGGCCCGCAAACATGGCCGTCACAATTGGCTGCCGTGACAACGACGCTTTCCGGCAAGCCCAGCTTTTTCGCTATTTCAGGCAGCAAAGTGCCGGCGTTTTCGCCAATTTCAATGATGGGCCAAGTATGCTTGTCGCGGATGACGTATCTGAGCCTTTCATCCAGCGCCGCAAAGAAATCTTCGCTGGGATAGCCGCGCTTGGGATCGTAGAAGTTTTTGCAGCCCGCAAAGCCCGCGCCGCGCGAGCGCTGGCCGGTGAGCTGAAATACAATCCAGTCGCCCGCTTCGATCCATTCGTCCATCAGATCGAAAATATCCGGCGCTTCCTGCACAAGCTCCCACAGCTTGGGATAGGACCATTCGCTGTTGATTTTGCCGCCGTAGTTTTTGAGCCATTCCTCATTGCGCGCTTTGGCAATGCGTGTCATTTCATTTGCCTGTCGTTGCGCGCCGTGGTGCTTCCACAGCTTTACGTACGCATGGGGATTTTTTTCGTATTCCGGAAGAAAGCAGACAGGCGTGCCGTCCTGCAAAATGGGCAGCGTGGTGCTGGCTGTAAAGTCTACGCCAAGGCCGATGATATCTTGCGCGTTAACGCCGGATTGCTTTACAGCATTGACTACAGCAATCTCCAGCGATTCCAGATAATCGCGGGGATCCTGCAGCGCCCAGCCGGCGGGCAAAGGGGTGCCGCAGGGCATTTTTTTGCTGATCACGCCATGCGCGTAGGGATGCTCCTGCGAGGAAAGCACATCGCCCGTTGCAACGTCCACCACTACAGCGCGTGCAGACAGCGTGCCAAAGTCCAGACCGATCGTATATTTGCTCATATGCCTGTTTCTCCCGTGAAATCCTGTTTCGTTATTCAATGCAGGTGTGCGTCGGATCATCAATCAGCCGATGCATGTTCCACGCATCCAGCTGCCAGCGGCCGGAAAACCGGAAAACGCTGAACGCGCCGTTGTCATGGATGAGCGAATTGGGATTCACCATAAAACCAAGCACGTAGGAAATCATACACTTGATGGTGCCCTCGTGGCAGAAAACCGCCACGTTTTCGCAGTCCTGCAGATGCTCGATCTCTTTCATGAATTCTGCCGTGCGCTCATACTGCATCTGATGGCTTTCGCCGCCAACGGCCGTGTAATCGCGCATCTTTCGGGCATTCGCGCACACATCGCCGTAAAGGCGCGTGCATTCTTCTACCGGACGCGCCTCAAATGTACCAACCGACAGCTCGCGCAGGTTTTTCCTGACTTCCGGCTGACAACCCGGTAGAACAACCTGCGCTGTCTGCACAGCGCGCAAAAGATCGCTGGAATAAACGCGGTCAAAATGAATCGCTTTAAGCTCGGCTTTGGCTTTCTGAGCATCCGCAATGCCCTTTTCCGTCAGCGGGGTAGGCGCCCAGCCGCCAAAGCATTTATTTCTATTCAGCACACTCTCGCCGTGCCGGACCACATAGAGTTTCACCGTCTTATACCTCTTTTTCTTTCAGTTCCTTCTTCGCGTTTTCAAACAGCGAATCAAGATGCGCGCACACATCGCCGAGGAAACGCATGGAGGATTCCTTCAGATGATCGGGCAGGCGGCTGTTCTGCACGGTTTCCAGCACGAGGCAGCCGTCATAATCCACTTCGGCCAGCGTCTGCATGATCTTTTCCCAGTTGATCATGCCCACAAAGGGCGGCAGGTGATCATCGCGCGCACCCAGATTATCCGCAAAATGCAGCGCCTTGAGACGCTTGCCCATTTTGCGGATGCCCCAGGTCTGCAATTCGCCGTAGTTCAGATTGCCGTGGCCGAAGTCCCAGCAACCGCCGACAAAATCACTGTTATAGGAATCAATCAGCGCCACCAGATCGCTGGCTCTGGAGCCGAAGCGCTCAATCTTTGCGTGCGCGGGTACATTTTCAAAGGCAATGCCGACTTTGAACTCGGACAGACGCTTCACAATGCCGTCATAAATCCTGTGATTTTCCTCCACATGCAGTTCCACTTCCTCCGCAGGGGCGTAAGGGCTGGCCACCGGATGTGCCACAACCCACTTAACGCCTGCAATGCCGCAGATTTCCACCGCGCGCATGGTGGCGTCATGTAGCTTCTGCACCATTTCTGCATCCGTGTCCACAAACTTCATGGAGCGGAATGGCAGATGCCCCTGATAGAAGGAAACGCCCAGCTGATCGGCCGTTTCTTTCATGGAATAAGCCACTTCCTTCCAGTCGTCGCCACTGAAAGGGCCTTCATCACGCTGCAGAGCGCACAAGTTCAAGTCCAGCACCCGGTAACCCAGCGCATGATGCCGGCGGATGGATTCGTTCAGAGAGATGAATGCATCGTCTTCTCTTCTTTTTGCAAACATGGTGGTCATGGATGAAATAATCATTTGAAGCTCCTTTTCTCATAGCAGAAGAGATTAGTAGGATCGTTTATATCCATTATAGTATAAGCACTCAGAAAATGGTTTTGAGAATCATGCAATTCATAGGTATTTTGCTGTAAATCATTTACAGCATCCGAAAACAGATGCGCAAAATTGAGCCGTTCTTTCATTTATTTTCTCGGATTTTGAAAATTTTGAAAACCATTTTCTGAAAATCAAAAGCAGAACAACGAAAAAGAAAACGGCTTTCGAATGCTATCCGCTACAATAGAATAACAAACGGTAAACGCTCAAAAAGCATCTACATTTTAACGCAGTACAGAACCAAACCTTATGTTGGAAAGGATTATGTATTATGTCGCAAGCTACCGCGCCGCGCGTCATCAACGCGCCGTCCCGCACCAAACGCTTCATCAGAGCCCTGCAGCGCTTCTGGCCGCTGTATCTGATGATGATCCCGGGCATCCTGTTCTACTGCGTATACAAATACGCTCCCTTCTACGGCCTGCA
>JAZQXQ010000425.1:0-3985 GCA_045632965.1 Clostridia bacterium | reverse complement strand
TCAGGTGGTTGTCCGTGCCGCCGGAGACGAGGTTGACGCCGTGAGAGAGCAGCACGTCGGCGATGATGCGCGCGTTCTGCAAAACGGCATGCTGGTTTTCTTTGAATTCGGGCTGCAGGGCTTCCTTGAGCGCGACGGCCTTGGCTGCGATGATATGCATCAGCGGGCCGCCCTGGCCGCCGGGGAAAATGGCGGAATTGATCTTCTTGGCGATGGCTTCGTCATTGGTGAAGATCATGCCGCCGCGGGGGCCGCGCAGCGTTTTGTGATTGGTGGTGGTGACAACGTCCGCATAGGGGAAGGGGCTGGGATGTTCGCCGGCGGCAACAAGACCGGCGATGTGCGCCATATCCACCATCAAATAGGCGCCGCACTCCTTGGCGATTTCGGCGAACCTAGCAAAGTCAATCACGCGCGGATAAGCGGAGGCGCCGGCGATGATCATTTTGGGGCGGTGCTTCAGGGCAAGATCGCGCACCTGGTCATAATCAATCAGGCCGGTGACGGGATCACAGCCATAGGGAACGATATTGTAGAACTTGCCGGAAAAGTTTACTTTGCAGCCGTGCGTCAGATGTCCGCCGGCGCTCAGATCCATTCCCATCACGGTATCGCCGGGCTGGCACAGCGCCAGATAGGCGGCATTGTTGGCCTGAGAGCCGCTGTGGGGCTGAACATTGGCATACTTGGCGCCGAAGAGCTGCTTTGCGCGTTCGATACAGATATTCTCAATCTGATCGACAAATTCGCAGCCGCCGTAATAGCGCTTGCCGGGATAGCCTTCGGCGTATTTGTTGGTAAGAACAGAGCCCATCGCAGCCATGACGGCGGGAGATACGATATTCTCCGAGGCGATCAGCTCCAGATTGTTCCGCTGGCGCTGGAGTTCTTTTGACATGATATCCGCAATTTCCGGATCAAAGCCGTGGATGAAGTCAATTGTCTTGTGCTGCAAGGTTTTATCCTCCCGACAAAAAGTGTCACGCGACGGCTGCAAAGACGAATTTGCGCAGAAATACAGATCGAAACTGCAGCGGCGTATTCACGGATTATAGCACACAGCACGGTTGACTTTCAATAGTGTGTTTTCACAAAAGAATTATCACGAAAGTTTAACAATTCTTTCATGTTTATAAAAAGTAGCTGACGGGTGTGGCGTTTTTAAGAAAAACATTGTATAATACACAGTGGCAAAAAAGTTGCTTTGTAAACTGAATGGGAGCGGAAAGGCTTTTTTATGATTTATGATTTGCAGAAAGCCAGCATGTGGAAAAGGATTTCGGCTTTTCTGTTTGATGCGATTTTGTTAAGCGTGGTGGCGGTGCTGTGCGCCTGGCTGCTGGCAACGGTGACGGGCTTTGACGGGCATTATCAGACGCTGGAGGAAAGCTACGCGCATTACGAAGAGCAATTCGGCGTGCAGTTTGATCTCTCGCTTGGTGAATACGAAAGCATGTCAAGCGAAGAACTGCAAAAGCTGGATGAGGCCTATGCTGCGCTGTCGCGCGATGAGACGGCGGTTTACTCCTACAATATGGTCATTCAGCTGACGCTGCTTATTACGACGATTGGTATTTTCTTAGGCTTCCTGCTGATGGAATTTGTCGTGCCTATGCTCTTTGGCAACGGGCAGACGCTGGGAAAGAAAATCTTCGGCCTTGGCGTGATGCGCACGGAAGGCATCAAAATCAACGGCGTATGCCTGTTTATCCGCTCCATCCTTGGCAAATATACCATTGAAACGATGGTGCCCGTGCTGATTGTCATTATGATTTTCTCCGGCTCCATCGGCATTGTGGGGCCCATTGTGATCGGCCTGATCCTCTTGCTCAATGTGATTGTCATGATCGCAACGAGAACCAATTCCATGATTCATGATCTGCTGGCCGCTACCGTGACGGTGGATATCGGCAGCCAGATGATATTTGACAACAAGGAAGAACTGATTGCTTACAAGCAGAAGGTTCATGCCGAAAAGGTCAGAAACAGCGCGTATTAAAACCAATTCTTTATATAGAAAGGGATTTTGTATGAAGATCGTTCTGAAAAACCTGACGAAGATTTTTCCCAGCCGCAACAAGAAATCCGGCGAAGAAGTCATTGCTGTCAACAACTTTGACTTCACCATCCCGGACGGCAAGCTGATTGGTCTGCTGGGCCCCTCGGGCTGCGGCAAGTCCACCACGTTGTACATGATCAGCGGCCTGCAGAAGCCCACCAGCGGCCAGATTTTCTTCGGCGATGACGACGTGACCGAACTGTCCACGGAGAACCGCGGCATTGGTTTGGTGTTCCAGAACTATGCGCTGTATCCCCATCTGACGGTCAAGCAGAATATCCTCTTCCCGCTGCAGAACCTCAAGGGCGAGGATAAGATGACCAAGCAGCAGATGCTCGAGCGCGCGTATGAAGCGGCGAAGCTCGTGCAGATTGAAGAGCTGATGGATCGCAAGCCTTCCGAGCTTTCCGGCGGTCAGCAGCAGCGTGTGGCCATCGCCCGCGCGCTGGTGAAGATGCCGCGCGTGCTGCTTCTGGACGAGCCGCTGAGTAACCTTGACGCCCGTCTGCGTCTGCAGACCCGCGAGGAGATCCGCCGCATCCAGAAGGAAACAAAGATCACCACCGTGTTCGTTACCCATGACCAGGAGGAGGCCATGTCCATTTCCGATATGATCGTGGTGATGAAACTGGGCGTTGTGCAGCAGATCGGCAAGCCGCAGGAAGTGTATGACAGCCCCGACAATCTCTTTGTCGCCAAGTTCCTTGGTACGCCGCCCATCAATGTATTTGAGGGCGAAATCAAGGGCGAAAAGCTGTATATCGGCGGTGCGGCCGTGCTTGACACGCCCGGCGTTGCAGATCAGCAGGTGCATGTGGGGATCCGTCCCGAGGGCTTTATCCTCGATGACAACGGCCCGCTCACGTGCAAGCTGAACAACGTGGAAGTGATGGGCCGCGACGTGAGCATCGTTTCTTCTCACGACGCTTCCGAAAATCCCCAGGTACGTTCCATCATCGACGCGGACAACAAGGTGGACGTGACGGCTGCCGAAGTGCGCTTTGCGCTCAAGCCCCACAAGACCTTCATTTTCAACAAGGAAACCGAAGAGCGTATCTTCATTGAGGAGAAA
This sequence comes from Clostridia bacterium, assembly GCA_045632965.1. Lineage (GTDB taxonomy): Bacteria > Bacillota > Clostridia > Christensenellales > Aristaeellaceae > SFMI01. The sequence continues at coordinate 854 of JAZQXQ010000425.1, read as the reverse complement.
TAAATATGGTAGATAGCAAACAGCAATGGAAGGCGTGGCTGTATCTGGCCCCGGCGATCGTGCTGCTGCTGGTATTTACCGTGTGGCCGATCATCAATACCGTGCGCATGGCCTTCCTTGAAAATTACAGCGGCCTCAAAGCTGCCGGCGGCATGACGTTCCAGTTTGGCCTGGGCAACTTTACCAAGGTCATCAAGTACAAGCGTTTTGTCAGCTGCCTGAAAAACACCGTGCTGCTGTGCATCTGGACGGTGCCTGTTTCCACGATTCTGGCGCTGCTCATCGCCGTGGCGCTCAATTCCATCAAATTCCTGCAGAAGGGTCTGCAGACGATCTTCTTCCTGCCTTATGTGACCAACTCCATCGCCATCGGCATGGTGTTTGCCGCTATGTTCAATATCGTGGGCTCCTTCTACGGTACGCAGAATGAGATCATCGTAACGGCGGGTATTATCAATAACGTGATTGAGTTCTTCGGCGGCAAGCCCATCAACTGGATCAATTACGGCTCCACCTACACGGCCAACCTCTTTGTCATGGTTGTGTATATCGTGTGGAATGCGCTGCCGTTCAAGATCCTGGTGCTGCTGGGCGGATTGCAGAGCATCAACAAGCAGTACTATGACGCCGCGAAGGTGGACGGCACCTGCAAGCGCCGCATCTTCACCCGCATTACCGTGCCGCTGCTCTCGCCCATGCTGGCGTATGTTGTCATCACCGGCTTTATCGGCGGCTTCAAGGAGTATACCAGCATCGTGGGTATCTTCGGCGAAAAGATGGGCCCGCCCGATGACGCCGGACGCCTGAACACCATGGTAGGCTTTATCTACGACGCGCTTTCCACCAACAGCCAG
>JAZQXQ010000424.1:0-1727 GCA_045632965.1 Clostridia bacterium | reverse complement strand
GATGTACTCCACGCCTTCGGCGGCGAGGCAGCCGTTCTTGACCTGCTCGATTTCAGAACCGAAGATGGGCTTGCCGGCAGCGTTGGCCTTGTCCACCATCACGGCCAGGTAGCTGACCACGGTGTTGTCGGTAAGGTTGGTGATGCAGTCCACCTTGGGCAGAATGTTATCCATGGCCAGAGGCACGTCCGCACCCATGGAGACGCCGCTTTCCACAATTTCAAAGCCGTAGGCGGGGGCCAGATCCTTGTAGAGCTTGAGTTGGCTTTCGGAGTTGGTTTCGCTGGTGGTGTAGAGGATGCCGATGGTCTTGGCTTCCGGCAGGAAAGCGCGGATCATTTTCAGCTGGGCTTCCACGGGCAGCAGGTCGCACGTGCCGGTGGTGTTCAGGCCGCTCTTGCCTTCGCTGTCCGCCAGCATGGCGGCAACGGGGTCGCTGACGGCGGTGTAGATGACGGGCTTGCCGTTATCCAGACAGGCGTTCACCGCAGCCTGCGCCATGGGGGTGGCGATGGCGCAGATCAGGTCGCATTCCTGCGCCATCTGCTGGGCGATCTGCTGGGTGAGACCCATATCGGCCTGCGCGTTCTGCAGGATGTATTTCACGTTGTCGCCTTCCACATAACCGGCTTCGGCCAGACCGGCGATGAAGCCCGTGCGGCAGTTATCCAGGCTGGGATGCTCGGCAAACTGGGCGATGCCGATGGTCAGGGTCTTGGCGCTGGCGGTGCAGCACAAGGACAGGGCCAGTACGAGGGCGATGATCATAGCGGTGATTTTCTTCATGGTGTTTACCTGCCTTTCTGTTGATGGGGAATGGGTTGTTGTTGGCAGGAAAGCCTTTGCTGTGTTCATCGGGTGTTTCCCAAAGAAAAACGCCCCAAACAGATAATGGATCTGCTTGAGGCGGATATTCCGCGGTGCCACTCAATTTTCCCACAGAGGTGGGCTTTCTTTCGCGTACCAACATACGCGCCGCTCTGATAACGGGTGCGGGAACCCGTCAATGGCTACTTGGAAAGCATTTTCGCCATTGCCCTCGGAAGTCCATTCGCCGTATGGATCTGTACCGCGGTTTCACTGTTCGCGGCTCCCTTTGACATATCGCTGTATACGGTTACTTCTCTTCCTCAACGGTTTGAGTGATTGGCTGTATCATAACCCGGCGGAAAAAGAAAGTCAATAGATTTCGGGAATGTTTTTCAAATGTTTTTTCCGGCGGAGTTTTGCCCTGACTATCAATGCAAAAACCAGCCAAAGTTTGGAAATAATGCTTTGTATCAAAACTTTTACAAAACCCGTCAAACTCGCTGTTGACTTGTACAGCGTCCATCCCCTATCATGGTAACAGAGGGAATGAAAGGGGATGCAAGCCATGGCACGCCGCAGCAGCGATATTTTTGCGCCGCCCAGAGAGCGCGGAGGCGGTTTTTGGATCATCATGATTTTGCTTCTGGTGGCTGCGCTGGCAGCTGCCGGATTGTTTATGAATCAGGCAGCCAACCAGCGCGTAGCGCTCACGACCGAAAAGGTACCCGTGATGGGGCTGAACAAAACCTACGAGGGATTCTCCATACTGCATATGAGCGATCTGCACGCCGCCGGCATAGGCAGCGATCCTGCCCTGTGGCGTGATCTTTTGTATGGCAAAACGTTCCACGCCGTTGTGCTTTCGGGCGATATGGTGGGCGCGACCGGCAATGACGAGCCGCTGCTTTCGCTCATCC
>JAZQXQ010000423.1:0-3081 GCA_045632965.1 Clostridia bacterium | reverse complement strand
CGGCGAAGCCTGCAACCGCGCCATGGCCAAGGCCCTTGAAACCTTCTTCAACGAAAACGGCGTCGAGGCCGTCGCGCCCATGTGTTCTGAGGAATTTTCCTGGGGCGACAGCGAGAAATACTATCTCATTTCCAACTGGTCCGAGCGTCATACCGCGCTGATCTCCGGCCTTGGTACCTTCGGTCTGTGCGACGGCCTCATCTCCAAGGTTGGCAAGGCCGTGCGCTATGGCTCTGTGATTGTCAACTGCAAGCTCACGCCCACCAAGCGCGACTATACCGAATATAACGAATACTGCCAGGCGAAGAACGGCTGCACCGCCTGCATCCGCCGCTGCCCCGCCGGCGCCATTTCTCTGGAAGGCGGCCACGACAAGAAAAAGTGCCAGGCCTACCAGAAGGAAGTGATCAAGCGCATCCTCAAGGAACGCTATGATTATGACGAATTCTCCGTCTGTGGTCTGTGCCAGACAGGCGTGCCCTGCGAATGCGGCGTTCCGGAGAAAAAGGACTAAGCCATGATCTATCCGCTGAAAAACGGTAAATCCGTCAACATCCGCGCGCTGCAGCCAACCGACGCCGAAGCAATGATTCACCTTCTGCAAACCGCCGACAGCGAAACAGCCTTTCTCGCGCGCAATCCCGGTGAATTTACCGCAACCGTTGAACGGGAACGTGAGATCATCCGCAGTTCCCTTGCCAATCAGAACGCGGCCTGGTTTGTGGCAGAATATGAAGGGCGTGTGGTCGGCCAGTGTTCCGTTGGCCTTGTGCGTTCACGGCAGCGCTTCCGCCACCGCGCAGAAGTCGCTTTCGTACTGCTTAAAGACTGCTGGAATCTCGGCATCGGCGGCAAAATGATGGAAAGCTGTCTGGGCTGGTGCCGCAATCACAACGTACTGCAGGCGGAGCTGATGGTCGTAACGCACAACGAACGTGCTTTGAGCATGTATAAGAGCTTCGGCTTTGAAATCTGCGGTACGATTCCCCATGCACTCCGCTACCCTGACGGCAGCTTTGCTGATGAATATCTGATGATCAAGCAATTATGAAAACGCGGGCTCACCGGAGCTCGCGTTCTTTCTTTCTCGTTCTAACAGCCCTTGCCGCTTCTTTCATCCGCTTTCTTACCGCCGCCTGCGTTTCCACATCCACAATATCATCGTCACGCGTAAACGACTTCCATTTGATTGTCGTTACCATCGCCACGCCAAAGAGCAGCACCGCACGGATGAGCACCGTATACTGCACAGAATACACCTCCATGCCAAGCAACATGATGGACGTATCCCCCGTGATGCCGCTCACCCACGTGCCCGTCACCAGGCCCAGGAAGGCGCATATATTGCAGCCCAGCGTATGGAAAGCAATGTGCGTGTTGGTGTTTTCCTCAGGAAGATTCATGTACAGCACGTTGCCATAGGAAAGATTCAGGCCCACGCTCAGGATATTCTGTACCATGCAGGTCGGCACATAAATCCACGGCGTTTCGGTTGTCATAAAGAAAAAGATAATCTCCGTCGGTACCCAGAAAAATACCGTCATGCCGAAGGTTTTGATCCAGGAATAGCGGCGCAGAATCTTTTTCCACTGATTGGCGGTAAGGATCAGGATGATCGTGTACATGACCGACATCGCATTGATCAGCGTGTAGGAAAAATGCATGTGGTTAAGCAGATGATAGCCCCACAGGCCGTTGTTAACGTACGATACATAATTCCAGAAGAACATAAACAGCATGCACTTGAGGAATTTTTTATATCTGAACGGCAGGCGGAAGACATCCAGCAATTGGGGCTTTTGCGTTTGCGAATAGGGATATTCCTTGGCGCAGGCCTGCATGCCAACGTCAATGAGCACCATGACAAAAGCCACATAACGCATGGTCAGAATGACCGTTTCCTGATGCGGCGATCCCGCCACAGCATCCGTCAGAAAGCCGCTGAGCAGGAGTATGGCGCTGGACATGACAGACGAGAAAATCTGATTAAGCGTAATGTACCGCGTGCGGCGTTCGTTATCCGCCGGATAGAACTTGTAAAACCATGCCGTAATGCCCGGGCTGAACACCGCATACACGGCATATGCCAGAAATACCAGCACAATAAACCAGGTAAGCCTGGCGTTGGGATCGGTCACAAACTGCGGCATCAGCGTCGTCGCCACAATATACATGGCATAGAAATAAATTTTCGCCGCCAGACAAATCCACTTGCGCTTTTTGAACCGCTCCAGCACAAGCGACGAAAAAATGCTGAACACATTGGTAATCAGCGGAATAAACGAAATAATGCCCACGCCCGTGATCGAAATATCATACATGGACAAAAATCCCGTGTAGAAAATACCCGTGATAAATACATTATAAAACGCCATCATCAGCGCGCTGCCAAGGCTGATCAGTCGTCCCTTGGCTTCTTCATCGCGGACTCCGTAAATATCAGAAAAGGAACGCATTGCACGCTGAAGTGCGTATCTGTCAACGCCGGGAATGTAGAGTCTTTTCATTGGGAAAGTACCTCCACAAATTTACGTTCTTATGCGCACATTGTAGCATAGCCTGCACACTTTTGGAATGGGATTTTACATTTTTTTGCAAATATTTTCTTCCCATCTTTTTCTTGTGAACCCTGGCAGACAGTGGTATAATAAACCATCTGTTTCTTTTGATTATCAATGATTCGGAGGATTTCCAAATGCAGAAAACCAGACTTCGCCGCTATGCTCAGCTCATCGCCCGTATGGGCGCCAATGTGCAAAAGGGCCAGGACGTCGTGCTGTTCGCCGGCCTTGATCAGCCCGATTTCGTCGTGATGCTCACCGACGAGCTCTACAAGTGCGGCGCCCGCAAAGTGCATGTGCGCTTCAATTATCAGCCGCTGCAAAAGTATCATGTCCGTCACCAGAGCCTCAAAACGCTCTCCGAAGTGGACGCCGTTGATGAGGCCGAGCTTCAGTTCATGGCAGATAAGCTGCCCTGCCGCGTCATGCTCGCCTCCAACGATCCCGACGGCCTCAAGGGCATGAACACAGCCAAGATGACCAAGGGCCAGATTGCCCGTTATCCCATCATGAAGCCCTA
>JAZQXQ010000422.1:0-2624 GCA_045632965.1 Clostridia bacterium | reverse complement strand
CGATGGCGGCAAATATCAAGAATTCTCTTTTTTGACTGTAAACGAAAAAAATTCTTTTGAAGAGTTTTGTGAGGAGCTTGTAACAGCGCACACGGAAGAGTCAGAAACTGTTGTCCCTAATGACAATCACTCGTGAGCGGCAGTCCGATTATTCAGGACGGCAAACTTGTCGGCGCGGTGACACATGTCTTTGTCAACGACCCGACGAAGGGCTATGGGATTTTTATTGAAAATATGTTAGAAGCAGCGGAATAATTCTATGTTATTTTTTGACGTTACGGGCTATAAGCGGCGCAGTGCTTATTTAGCATTCTGCGGCGCAATCAAAAAGCACATCCCGGCAAAGGATGTGCTTTTTTGTGTGCGCAATTATTCGCAGTGCGTCAGAATGAAGGATTTTGTATGCTTGTGGAAGCACATATACAGCATGGGCACAAGCGAGAGGATGCTGCCCGCGGCAAAGACCAGATACAGCGGGAAGACATCGCCCAGAAAGCCGTACATCAGCGCGGAGAGCGCCACGCCGCCGCAGGAGGCGGATTGGATGAAGCCCAGGATGGCGCTTCTGTTCTCCTCGGGCAGCGCCAGCATCAGCGCGGCGTTGAAAACGGCGTTGCCGGCGGCATTTGTAAGGCAGGCAAGGAACATCATCACGCACATGGGGAAAAACTGCGTGGAGAAATACGCCAGCGCAAAAAACAGCACGGAGGAGGAAAAACCAAGCGCCAGGATCCAAAAGCGCGCGCGGGGCTTGAATTTGACGACGCCCAGAATCAGCACGGCAACCAGCGAGGACGCCGTCGTCACGGACATCAGATAGCCGTACATATCCACCGTGAAGCCCTTTTCCAGGCAGAAGGGCAGCATCAGCGCCGAGGGGCCAGCGCCCAGGAGATTAAGAATCAGCGCGCAGGGGATGAACAAGCGCAGGCAGCCGTCGGAAAAAATCGTTTTGATGGCGCTTTTCATATCGCGCATAATGCCGCCGATGGTCACCTGCGTGCCCTGTTGAACGGTTCTTGGCACGTGCACAAAAAGCTCCGACGCCGCGGCGTACAGGTTGCTAAGACCGTTGATGACCACAATCAGCGGGACACCAAGGAAGGCAACCATCGCGCCGCTGAAGGCCGTGCCCACCAGATTGATCAGCGAGGAAATGCCCGAAAAAACGGACTGGCCGCGCACCATGTCGTCGCGGGGGATGATATCGATCATCAGCGTGCTGATGGCGGGCGAATAAAATACGCTGCCAAACGACGCCACAAGCGCGCCAAGCAGCACAATGGGCACGCACAATGCGTTGGTATAGGCGAGCGCGCCCACCAGTAGGCACAATAAACCCTGCACGGTATCGATGCTCACGATCAGCCATTTGCGGTTGCACTTATCCACGATGCTGCCGCACAGGGGCGAGAGGAACATGGTGACAAACATCGATATGGAGGACATCACGCCCATCAGCGCGCTGGAGCCGGTTTGCTGATATACCCAGTAGCCGATAGCGACGCTGTACATCAAATCGCCGATGGTGCTGACCGTGCTGCCCTGTAAAAGGAGAATATAATCTTTATTCCACAGTTTCTTTTGCATGAGATTGTCTCCTTCCGGCGGATTGCTGAAAAGATTGTAGCATACATGGATTGGCAATAACAATGAGCGAATCTTTTGATTTGGATTAGAATTGCATGAGAGAAAGGGGCAAATTGCTCCTGTTATTTTTTGACATATATGATATAATGCATAAGATAACATCAAGGGGGCTTTAAAATGACCTTTAAAATAAATGACCGCGCGCAGTTTGCGCTGGGCGTGGCGATCTGCTTTGCGGTGGCGGCGCTGTCTGTGCTGCTGGAGAGACTGATTCCCGGCGAATTGCTGGGCGCGTCCATCATCGCGCTGTTCATGGGCACGATCATCAACAGCTTTTTTCATCCTGCGTGGATCAAGCCTGCGCTGAAATTCACCTCCAAAAAGGTGCTGAAGCTGGCCATCATCCTGCTGGGCGCGTCGCTGTCCATCAATACGATCATGTCGGTGGGTAAGATGACGTTTTTTGTGATGCTCTTTACCTTTGCCATGTGCTTTGGCGGCGGCTATTTTGTGCGCAAACTGTTTGGCCTTAACTGGAAGCTGAGCAATCTGATTTCGGCCGGCACGGGCATCTGCGGCGGCTCGGCGGTGGCGGCGATTGCCCCGGTGATCGATGCGGATGATAAGGACATTGCCTTTGCCATGTCCTCCACCTTCCTGTTTGATATGCTGATGATCGCGCTGTATCCCATCATGGGTAAGCTGCTTGGCATGACGGATATTGCCTACGGCATCTGGGCGGGCACGTCGGTCAACGATACCGCCAGCGTGGTGGCCTCGGGCTATGCGTTTTCCGAGGCGGCGGGCGACTTTGCGACGATGGTCAAGCTCACCCGCACGCTGGCGATTATTCCCACAGTTGTGACGTTTGCACTGATTCAGATGCGCATCAAGCGCCGCGAAGCGATGCTGGCGGCGGGAAATGCGCAGGAGATCCGAGCGAAGGTGAGCATTGCGGGAATTTTCCCGTGGTTCATTCTGGGCTTCCTGGCGATGGCGCTGCTTTCCAGCGTGCTGGGCATTCCGGCGGAGGT
>JAZQXQ010000421.1:0-2405 GCA_045632965.1 Clostridia bacterium | reverse complement strand
TGCACTGATCCACGCCCAGATACCGGCACTCGTTGTCCGAGGCCGCTACCAGTGTGGTGCCGCTTCCGCAGAAAAGATCGCATACGATATCGCCGCGGCGGGTGCAGCAGCGCACAATGCGGTTGAGCAGCGCCTGCGGCTTTTGCGTGTCATAGCCCGTGCGCTGGGGATCCTTCTGCTGCAGATGGCTCACATCCGCCCACACGTCATCGGGGAAGACGGGCTCGTCATCATAATAGGTATACACCTTGCCGCCCGCCTTGATGGTGCGGCAGGGACGGCCGTTTTCATCCACCGTGCGGCGCATGTGATTGGAGCGGTTGTCCTTGCGCGGCACGCCCACGCGCGTGATGTCAAAATACAGCGCGCGCGACTTGGCATAGAAAAGAATCACGTCGTGCTTGCGGCTGAAATGCTTTTTCGCGCGGCCGCCCGACTGATACGCCCAGATGATTTCGTTGATGAAGTTGTTTTCGCCAAAGATTTTGTCGCACTCCAGGCGCGCATAGGCATTCATGCGGCTGTCCAGGTGCAAAAACAGCGCGCCCGTTTCGCTGAGCAATTCATGCGCAATCTCCAGCGCCTCGCGCAGAAGAGAAAGATACGCCTGCTTTCCGCCCGTGCGGGAATCGGAATACGCCGGCAGCTCCAGCACCTGATTGCCCTCTGCCCAGCCCTTTTCGCCGATGCGCATGCGGAAGGTGAATTCATCCCCCGTAAAGAAGGGCGGATCAAGATACACGCACTGCACCTTGCCTTTGAATTCGTCAAGGTCTGCGCGCCTTAAATCGCTGTGGATCAGCACGCCGCCCGTGCGGTCGCCGCAAAGAATCTCCTTGTGGCATTCTGCTTGCTGCCAGATCATGGGTTTCCTCCCCTTCTGTTACCATGCGCGCAGGCGTTCAAAATACGCACCCAGCGCCTTTAAATACATTCTGATTTCGCTGTTTTGGCAAAGGATTTTGCCCGTTTGCCGCACTGCTTCAACAAACTGCGCATCCATCCCGCGCACGCCGCCCTCGCACAAGGGACAAACGGAAAACGCGCGCGGATCAACCATCACTTTAAGGCCCATCCTGCCGTCCTTTTCGACAACCACAGGCGTTAAGGGAAACAGCATGCACGAAAGCGGGCGCAGGTGCCTGTCGCAGGTACCGTCGCAGGTGAGCAATTGCATACCTGGCAGGATAACATCGTAAGGCGTCAGGCACATGCCTTCCGGCAAATCCCGGTAAAGCGCTTCCTCGCCGGGAAACAGCACCATGCCGCCCTGCCCGTCCTCATCGCTTTGACAGCAGGCCGCGCCGCAGCACTTGCCGCAGTCCGTTTTGAGCGGCGTGATATTTTCCATCAATTCCCGCGCGCGCAGCACGCACCCAAGTTTATCCATACCGTCACTCCTGCATTCGTTTCCATTTTCAAGTATACCACAATCTCCCTGCGATTGCAACGAAAGCAGCCCGTCCCCTGTCAAAACGCCTTGCAAATGCGCTGTTTATTCTATATAATGGAGTAAAAATTCCCATTAGTGAGGAGATCATCATGAAAAAGCTGCTTATTCTGCTGCTCTGTGTGTGTCTGCTTTCCTGCGCGCTTGCCGAAGAAACCGTCACCCACGACGAAAACGGCAATACGGTGCAGACCTTTTATTACGAAGACGGCACCAGCCTCAAAATCATTTACTATGCCCAGCCCACGGAGGACGGGTTGTATCTGATTGAAGAAATCAAGTCGGATGGCTCTCACCGCTCGCTCATGTGGCAAAACGAGACGGATACCGTCCGCACGGAAATCTATACCGACGGTATTCTTGAAAGCAGCCGCTATCTGCTGGAAAACGGCGATATCCGCATTGACCTCTACGACGAAACGGGCGCGATGACTTTTTACGAAATCTGTTTCGCCGCCCCCAATACCGAGGGCTACGAAGTAAACCAGCGCTTCCTGCCCGACGGCACCATCGAGCACGAATGGTGGTGGGGCGTGGATGATCTCTATCATGAAATCTGGTATGTGGACGGTCAGGTGGACAGCTACACCTACTGGTGGTACAACGTCGACGGCCACGATGTGAAATACGAAGAGCATTGCAGTCGATACAGCAAGTACCGCTACTACGATTACGACGCAAACGGCGAGATGCAGATGTCCGAAAGCGAAACCGTTTTGCATTGATGAAAGGATCGGCCCATGCATTTTTCCCTGCCCGCAGCCGTGCTTACAGCACTGGATACCTTAACCGCCCATGGCTATGAAGCCTATGTGGTGGGCGGCTGCGTGCGCGATTTATTGATGGGCATTCCCCCGCATGATTACGATATCTGCACAAGCGCCCTGCCGGAGGAGACCAAGGGCTGCTTTGCCGGCGAGCGCGTGATTGAAACGGGCATTCAGCACGGCACGGT
>JAZQXQ010000420.1:0-2727 GCA_045632965.1 Clostridia bacterium | reverse complement strand
GGCGGCAATTGCGCCGAAGCGGCGGAAGAGATCAAACTTGACCATTTGCGCGCAGGCAAAGGAATTGTTCATCCAGTTGTTGTCGCCGCCGTCGGTGGAGCCGTCGGCGTAAAGCTGGGTGTATTTACGGTAGATCGGCATGAGATCCATCCCGCGGTAGCTGGCGCGCGTGAGCCAGGTGAAGTGGTTGATGCCCGTCACCGTGGTATACAATTCCTGCCGCGTGACGCCGGGAATACCCTCTTTTTCAAGCATCGAGCACAAGAGCTTTTGCGTGCCGAACACCTCATGGCAGCAGCCGAAGGCCTTGATATCGGGGAAAACCTCATACATGGTGCGGATGCACAGCGTCATAGGGTTGGTGTAATTGATTACCCAGGCGCCGGGCGCGTAATCGCGGATGGCGGAGGCGATCTCAACAAACATGGGGATGGTGCGCATGGCGCGCATGAAGCCGCCCGGGCCCACGGTATCGCCCACGGGCTGATACACGTTTACGCGCTCGGGCAGATGCACGTCGGATTCCATTTCGTCAAACGTGCCGGGCAGGATGGAGATGACGACAAAATCTGCGCCCGTGAGCGCGCTTTTGAGCGAATCCGCCACGGTATACTGCCAGCGGGAGAGCGCATCGGGATGCGCGCTTATTTTATTGCCGATCACTTCGTTGCGCTGCGCAGCCTCGCGGTCGATATCATACAGGCGCACGGCGCCCGAGAGCTGCGGATCCATCGCCAGATCCATCATGAAGCCCCATGCCCAGCCGCGGCTGCCGCCGCCGATGTAGGCAATTGTAAGATTGCGGGCTTGATTGCCGGAAATTTCCATCATATATTCTCGTTCCTTTGCGGGATTTTTATGTTGTATTCTGCGCGCGGCGGATATTTTCCTGCCGGGCGGCGAAAAATGGCGGTTGGTTGCTTTTGCTGTCGAAGTATGTTAAGATACGCATGTAAGGAGAGGGATCACTATGCTGAAATTCATCGGATTTTATGATTACACGGTTGTGCTCACCTATATGAGCCTGATTTCGTCGGTGCTGGGCATGACGCGCGCCATCCACGGCGATTACAAAACCGCCATTTTCTGTCTGGCGCTGTCGGGTATCTGCGACGCCTTTGACGGCCGCGTGGCGCGCACCAAGAAAAACCGCACCGAGGACGAAAAGAATTTCGGCATTCAGCTGGATTCGCTGTGCGATGTGGTGTGCTTTGGCGTTTTCCCGGCGATGATCTGCTATCTGTTGGGCGTGCGCGGCACGCTGGGCATCATGCTGGTGCTTTTCTACTGCCTGTGCGCGGTGATCCGTCTGGCGTTCTTTAACGTGCTGGAGGCCAAGCGTCAGGCTGTGGAGGAAGGCGGCAACAAGATGTACCGCGGCCTGCCGGTGACTTCCATTGCGTTTATTTTGCCGCTGGTTTTCTGGCTGCAGTTCATTTTGCCGGATATGGTATTTCTGGTACTGCTGCATGTGGTGCTGCTGGTAGTGGGCTTTCTGTTTGTGTATGATTTCCCGCTGCGCAAGCCCAGCGTCAAATTCAATCTCATTCTGTCGCTGATTCTCATTATCACCGTGGTGGTGATCCTGGGCTACACGCGCTTTAAGGCGCCGGGACAGAAGGACGAAACCAACCCCATTGTCAACGCCATCGTTGAGGAAATGTATCATGAAACAGAAGAACCGTAACGGCGAAGTGGTGTCCTGCGGCAACGGACAGGACAAATTCCTCAAAGCGCTGTACGGAAATATTGCCGGGCGCGCGCTGCTGAAAGTGCTGGTGTCGCCCGGCATTTCGTGCATTGCGGGGGCTTTTATGTCCTGCGGGCTGTCTAAAGGCTTGATCAAGCCCTTCGTGCGCAAGAACAATATCGATCTTACGCAGTTTGAAGACGTAGAATATAAGAACTACAACGAATTTTTCTCCCGCCGCATCAAGGATGGCATGCGGCCCATTGACATGGAAAGGGCGCATCTGATCGCCCCGTGCGACAGCAAGCTCACGGCGCTGCCGATTGAAAAGGACAGCCGCTTTGTGCTCAAGGACACGCCTTATACTGTGGCGGACATGCTCAAAAGCGAATTGCTGAGCGAAAAATATCAGGGCGGCACGGCGCTGATTTTCCGCTTGACGGTAGACGATTATCACCGCTACTGCTATGTGGACGACGGCGAAAAGAGCGAAAATGTGTTCATCCCCGGGAAACTGCACACCGTCAATCCCATTGCCAATGATTACTATCCCATCTACAAGGAAAACGCCCGCGAATACAGCCTGCTGTATACCCAAGCGTTCGGCGATATCCTGATGATAGAGGTGGGCGCGCTGCTGGTGGGCAGGATTGTCAACCACCATGGCGCGGCCAGGGTGCAGCGCGGACAGGAGAAGGGGTATTTCCAGTTTGGCGGCTCCACGGTGGTGCTGCTGCTGGAAAAGGATAAAGTTTGCATCGATGCGGACATTCTTGCTAACTCCCGCGAGGGAATTGAAACCAAGGTGTGCATGGGCGAGAAGATAGGCGAAGCAAGGTAAAAAGTAAAAGGGAAAAGCGAAGAGGGTTGAGTATACATGCAATTCAAAGACCAGCCAAAGAAAAAGGCCGTCACCTTCAGCTATGATGACGGCGTGATTCAGGATATCCGCCTGATCGAACTGCTGAACAAATACAATCTCAAATGCACGTTCAATCTCAATTCGGAATTGCTGGGGCAAAACCGCATGCTGATCC
>JAZQXQ010000419.1:0-2601 GCA_045632965.1 Clostridia bacterium | reverse complement strand
CCTTTGACAAGGTTCTGGGGCTGGAGCTGGGCGCGGATGATTATGTGACCAAGCCCTTTGAGGGCAAGGAACTTGTCGCCCGCGTGAAGGCGGTATTGCGCCGCACCACCGCCGGCGGTACGGAAAAAGACGCGCTCTCCTTCCCTGGGCTTACCGTCAGCCTGGAAAAATACGAAGTGTATTATCAGGGCAAGCTGGTAGAAATGCCGCCCAAGGAGCTGGAAGTGCTCTATTTCCTCGCCGCGCACCAGAACCGCGTGTTCACGCGCGAGCAGTTGCTCGAGCAGGTCTGGGGCTTTGATTTCTTCGGCGACAGCCGCACGGTGGACGTGCATATCAAGCGCCTGCGCGAAAAGCTGCCCGGCTGCGAGGATCTGGGCTGGTCCATCCGCACCGTATGGAGCGTAGGCTATAAATTCGAGGTGAAATAATCTTTATGCTTCGCAGCATGTTTGCAAGACTGATGGCGGTTGTATTGGCAATCGTCCTTGTTTTCATGCTCGGATTGTTCGCCCTGTTTTATGTATCCATGCGCGACAGCTATATCGACAACCGCATGAACGCGCTGAAGACGCAAGCATACGAAATTGCCTACCTCGCCAGCCGCGTGCACAACAACGACATGCCCTTCCCCTTCTCCCCCGGCAGCACCACCAATTCGTATATTGAATGGAAGGTCAATTCCGTCTATAACGAGTTTCAGGCTTACAGCGTGGTGGTGGATCGCTCGGGCACGGTCAAGGTATACGGCATCGAGCAATTGATGGCCACCAACAACGTCCGCTTTGACGAAAATCAGGTTATCCGCGCGCTGTCTACCGTTTTGCAGGGGCAGGAAGTCGTCAACAAATTTGACACCGACAACGGCCCGGCCTTCACCGTGGCTGTGCCGTGGATTGACAACGGCACCGTGCTTGGCGCCGTCTTTGTGCAGACCGCCGCGCAGACGGTATATGCCACCTATCAGGGGCTTGCCCTGCAGGTGGCGCTGGCTGCCATTGTCGCGTTCATCATCGCCGGCATCTGCATTTTCTTTATCACCCGGCAGATCATCCAGCCGCTGCGCGTGATGGCGCAGATGAGCGGCGAAATGGCGGAGGGCAAATTCGACCGCCGCGTGCCCGTCACCGGCAGCCGCGAAACGCAGGAGCTGGCCGTATCCTTCAACACCATGGCCACGCAGCTTGACGCCCTGGAGCAGACCAGGCGCGACTTTGTCGCCAATGTATCGCATGAATTGCGCTCGCCCATGACCAGCATGCAGGGCTTTTTGCAGGGCATGCTGGACGGCACAATTCCGCTGAGCGAGCAAAAGCAGTATATGCAGATTGTTCTTGATGAAACGCGCCGCCTTTCCAAGCTGGTGGGCAGTTTGCTCAATCTCTCCCGCCTTGAAAACGGCGAAACGCCGCTGGCCATGAGCCACTTTGACCTGCATGAAACCATCCGCCGCCTAATCATCGCCAATCTGTCGCAGCTAGATGAAAAGCAACTGGAGCTGCAGCTTTCCTTTGAGGATGAAGCCATGTATGTGCACGCCGATCAGGATCAGATCGAGCAGGTGCTCATCAATCTTTTGTCCAACGCCATCAAGTATACGCCCGCAGGCGGGCACATCGCCATTGATACCGTGCAGAAGGAAAAGCACACCGTCGTCACCATCAGCGACGACGGCCCGGGTATCCAGCCCGAGGATGCGCCCTATGTCTTTGACCGCTTCTATAAGGCGGACAAAGCGCACACCGTGGGCAAGGGCACGGGCCTTGGCCTGGCCATCTGCAAGCGCATCATGGAGCGTCATCATCAGTCCATCCGCCTGCTGAATACCGACATCGGCGCCGCCTTTGAATTTACCCTTGATAACGGCCGCGCGCCGCAGAATGAACAACCGCTATTGGAGGCTCCCCATGCAGATGAAAGCCTGGGCTAAAATCAACTGGTCGCTTGACATCCTGGGCCAAAGAGACGACGGCTATCACCGGATGGATATGGTCATGCAATTGATCGAACTGCACGATGATATCACCCTTGAAATCGCCGATACGCTCTCCTTGCAGGTGGACGGCCGCGTGCGCGTGCCCGATACAAGCGATAATCTGGTGCTGCGCGCCGCGCAGGTGCTGCGCGATTATGCCGGCATCGACAAAGGCGCGGCCATTTCTCTTCACAAGCGCATTCCCGTATGCGCCGGGCTTGGCGGCGGCAGCGCAGATGCCGCGTGCGTGCTGCACGGGCTCAACAAGCTGTGGGATCTGAATTATCCCCTCGAAACGCTGTGCGAAATCGGCGTGAAGCTGGGCGCGGATATTCCCTTCTGCCTCACCGGCGGGCTGATGCGCGCCGAGGGCATCGGCGAGGTTCTCTCTTCGCAGCCCTGCAAGCGCTCCTTCCCGCTGGTCGTCATTCAGCCCTGCCGCGGGCTGTCCACGCGCGAGGTCTTCACCGCCCTGCACGAAATGCCCGAAAGCGAATGGGAGCATCCCGATACCGCCGGCGTCCTCCGTGCGCTGGATGAGGGCAATCTGCCCCTGCTTTCCGCTTCGCTTGGCAATACGCTGCAGCCTGTATCCGAAAAAATGCGCCCCGACATTCACAAGTGCA
>JAZQXQ010000418.1:0-9618 GCA_045632965.1 Clostridia bacterium | reverse complement strand
GTCTTGGTTTCTTCATGAGGCGCGATTTCGTCATCCGTGGTCACGGTCGTGGTAGCAGGCACATTCTCGCTCAGCTCGTCATCCGAGGTGCTGGGAGCAGCATCGGTGATCTCGGTGGGAACGGCAGGCTCAACAGGGATTTCTTCCTCTTCGGGCACAGGCACGGAAAGGCCTTCCAGGAATTCAAGGCCTTCCACCTGGCTGAGACCCTCCAGCACCAGGTTGACCATCTCGGGCATGCCGGTCACGATGCCTTCCACCATCTGAGGCAGGCCGTTCATCAGCATGTCAATGGGCAGCGCCATGACATCCAGCACATACTTGCCTTCCAGAGAGGGCATGGTGTAATCATCCACCAGCACGGTTTCGGCCGCGATGCCGCCCAGGTTGATTTCTTCTTCGCCGCTGGCCATATCAACGGAGATCACGGTCGTGATCTTCTGATCGTCGGTGAACGCATTTTCAACAGCTTCTTCCAGCGTAATCATCAGCGTCTCGCCGTAATCCACCACATACAGCTGCGCATATTCATAATCCGCCGCGGACGCCGTGCTAAGGCCAAAGATTACATCAAAGTAATTGGTGCCATCAAGGATGCCGTTGTAGGTTTCCTGCCAGTTATCGGTGCCGCTCTGGGCAACAACCATCATGATATCAAAGCACGCCATGCCTTCGTATTCGTACAGATCCACGCTGATGAGCAGCTGGTTGGAAACGGTCAGCTCGTAGCAGACGCTGCCGTCTTCACTCTGATAAACGCCCAGGGCAGCAATTTCCATGGCTTCGCCGTTCTTGAGATTGCCGGCTTCCTGATACAGCTGGGTGAAGAAATCATTGAAAGAAGGCGCGCCATAGGTATCCGCGGTCAGCATATCATAAACCATGTTGAGCGCATTGAGCATGGCGCTGTCGGTCTGCATATAATTCAGCCAGCCGTAGAGCAGATCGCCCACATGCTTGGTGGTGATGGACAGATAAGCATTCATGTTGCTTTCGTCCACAACGGCCTCAGCGGCCACGGCAGAGATCACGTCATTGGCGATGCTCACATAGGGCATGAGCATATCGCCGACGCCCGCAAAAGCGCCTTCCAGCTGCAGCAACAGTTCATCCACAGCCACAGGCATGTACTTTTCAATCAGTTCGCCCAGCTTGGCAAAGTTGAGCAGGATGGTGGTGTTGGGATACAGGCTGGAAAAATACATCAGGCCTTCATCCGTCGCAGCCACGGTGTAATCGCAAATGTCCGCGTCGTTGGCGCCGTAGCCGATGGTCACGACGTTTTCGCCCTGGGTGGTAGTGAATACCAGAGAGTTGATGGTGTCAATCAGCGTCAGCACGGCTTCGTCCGCGCCGGCAGCCAGCTGGGGATTGATGTAGATCTGCGCCACGGTCTGGGTGCTGGTCTTTTCAGCAAAGGCCGTGCAGGTCATGAGCATGCTCAGGACCATAATCAGAGCAACGATCTTCTTCATATGGATATTTCCTCCTTAAATGAATCTCATGGAAGTATTTTTTATTGTATCATTATGCTATTTCTTTGTCAATGCAAATTAGGGCGCGGAATCGGAGGGCAGCAGACGATTTACAATTCCCGCAAGCGCAGTCTGCAATTGCTGCACCATGTCGTTCAGCAGCTCCGCCCGGTCTGCGCGCGGCAGGGTGTCGGCCTGCGTGGCAAGGGCCGCATCCACTTCGCTCTGGCGCAAGCCCGCGCTGGTATTGCCCGCGGCGTGCAGAGTAAAGCTGCTGCCCGCCACCATATCGCGCCAGCCAAGCGTTGCATCGATATATGCCGGCTTGGTGCTGGAAGCGCCCGCCGTCAGATGCACGGAGAGAGAAAGCGTCTGCGCATTGAAGGCGCCCTCCGTTTCGGGCTGCAGCAAAAGCACCGCCTCGATTTTCTGATCGCGCTCGCGGGAGGTATTCTCTTCAATATACTGCTCCGCGCCCAGCGACAGCGACAGCGTATACAACGCCTTGAAGCTCTTGCCCTGAGCAAGCGTAATGCTGATTTCGCCGCTGTACGTGTCATTTTCGCTGTTCACAGTCAGTGCATAGCAGATGCCGTTGCTGAGCGTCACGGAAAAGCTGCTTTGCGCGCCCTTCTCAATCTTCACCTCGCGCAGGCCCGTACCCGCAACAAAGGGCAGCGTGATGCTTTCGCTGTTCCACAAGCCCGCGCCGTCATACGCGCGGTTGACCACCACTTCGCCCTCCAGCGCCGCAGCGTCAATCACCTGATTGAAAAGGGGCAGCATGCCGCTTTCAAGGTAAGCCTCCGCATCAGCCGCGGGCAGGATGGTGCGCAAAAGCGCAATCAGTTCCCGATCCGCATAGAGGTCTTTGAGCATTTCCTTGATCTGCTTTTTCACTTCCTCCGCGGGAATACGGATTTCCTGGCTGAGCTGCACATTCCCCTGCGCGTCGGGCTTCATGGTCACCTTGGTATAGCTTTGCAGCCAGCGGTTGATTTCGGCCATGTGCGCATACAGCAGCTGATCCAGCTGCTGGGCATATTCCGCGCCGGCTTCCTCAATCAATACAAACATGCGCAGGATATCGGGCCAAGTGCCTGCTTCCGGCTGCGAGAAATTCAGATACGCCGTCTCCGGATCGCGCGAAAGGCTGTACACCTTACCAGGCAGAAGATCCGTTTCCAGCAGCCACAGGTCATCTTTGCCGGTGAGAATCAGGGTGGACAGCGTCTCTTCGCCCTTCACCAGCTCGGCCTTTATCTGCTCATTCCCGCTTGTCGCCTGCGATTTGCTCTTGAAATACGTGCCGTTCAGCTGCAAGCCGGGCAGCAGCGCTTTGAGCATTTTCCACGTCTGCGCATCGGCAAACGCCGGCGCCTCGCCCGCAGCCTCCGCCGTCAATTGCATGCGCAGGCTGGACTGCGCATCAAGCTGCCGCCCGATCAATTCGGGAATGGTGTAGCCAAAGGTCTTGGCCTGCACCGCCGCGGGCAGCGCCAGCATCACGCACAGCAACAGGATGAATGCCTTTTTCATATCACGGTTCCTCCGATACAGTAAATTCGGGATCATACGCTAAATATACATCCGCCTCATCGCCCGTCAGATAGGCAGGGCGATTGAGGTAATAAATCAGTTCCATGCGGTCGCCGTCATCCATCGCCTGCAGGTAAGACAGCAATTGCAGCGTGACTTCCTTTTGCACCTGGGCCGGCTGCGCATTCACCTGCGGCAGGGTGATTGCCGCATCCTCTGCATCGCTCAGCGTTATTTCGCCCGCGAGCGCCTGAACGCCGCCGACCGAAAATTCAAATGCCGTCGTGTTCCCTTCGGGCTTTAAGGTCAGCGCGTATTTTTTCGTGCCGTCCTCGCGCTTCATCGTGTAATTGACCGTCGCCTTGCCGCTCAGCACGTTTTCCTGCTCCTTGAAGGAAGCCTCCCCCAGCACGATATCCTGCTCCCCGTCGTGCCATCTGCGCACATCGCAGGAAACACTATAGCTTGTGCGGTCCGTGCGCTCGGTGCGTTTTGCGGTCAGGGAAATGCGCACATTGCGCGTTTCGTTTTTGTTGGGACAGCGGAAGGCGAGATACACGCCCTTTTCCGCCTGACAGCCGTATTCCAGGCGCACCTCGCGCACGTCATCCTCGGCGATGCGCACCTTTTCGGCGTAGAAATACGCGCCGATCTCGCTGCCGTCAGCGGCAAAATACCGTCTGAACGTGCCCTTGCTTTCAATCGTCATATCCGCTGCCGGCGCGCCGATGATTTCGCACACCCGGGGCCAGACCTGCGCCCATTCCTCCTGGGACAAAACGTATGAAAGCTGTGTTTTGGCTTTGACGACATTGCCCAGTTCCGCCGTCGCATTGGCGGATTTTTCGTATGCTTTGAGCAATTCCCCCAGCGCCTGCGCGCAGGACAGCGCTTTTTGAGGAAGCGCTTCAAGCGTCACCGGCTCATTTTCGATTTCCGTCGTCCATGCGCCGCTGCCGAGCACTGCCCGTTCATCATCCGACGATGCCTCCAGCAGCTTTTCATCCGCCTGATACAGCGTAATCTGCTGCAATTCTTCCGTCTGCTGCAGCGTCAGGTGCGCTTTATTCAGCCACGCATTCAGCGCCCGGAGCGCGCCCTGCGATAACACATCGCTTTCGCTGACCGTCACGCGTACATCCACCGCCGCCTGCGCGCTGCCAATCAGCAGCAAGCCCAGCAGCAACGCCATGATTCTTTTTAACATGGGGTTCCTTTCATATAACGAAACAGCCTACAGTTTTCTTTCCATGCACAGCCAAACACAGCCGTACATCCGCGCAAATCCGCGGTAGGCAAATCCATTTCTCTCATACAGCCGCCGCGCCGGGGGATTTCCCGGGCTGACCAGCAGCTGCGCAGCGTCGTATCCCTTTGCGCGCAGCAACGCCAGCGTCATTTTCATCAGTTTGCTGCCAAGCCCGTGCCCCTGATAATCCGGATGCACCGCCACGCGCGCGATCTCGCCGGGGTTTTTATAATCGCTCCACATGGAAAAGTGCATGATTTCATTTTCAAAGCCCGCGCTCATCGCGGCGACAATCTTTCCCTTTTCACGCAGGATGTACAATGCGCCCAAGTCTATATCCTCAAGGATTCTCTCCTCATCCGGATAATCCTCCGGCCAGGTGCAGCCGTCGCACTGCTTGCACAGCGCATACAGACGCAGCAATTCTTCCAGATCGCCGCGCGCTGCTTTTTCAAACCGCATAGCATAACACCCCCATTTCTCTTATTATAATGGAATACTGCCAAATTGAAAAGGCCAAAGGAGAAACAAACCTTGTTTAAATCCTGTTTGCGCCCGCTTTTATCGGGCGGAATGCTGGGGCTGATGCTCGCTTTTCCGCAAAACAGCACGCAGGCTGCGCTGGACGCGCTGAAAATCTTTGCCATATCCGTGCTCCCCTCTCTCTTTCCCTTTACCGCCTGCATGCTGCTTTTTACCGCCGGGCACACGCTGCCGCTGCCCGTGCTGATCTTTTTATCATATCTTGGCGGCTCGCCCGGCGGCGCAAGGCTCTTTGCCGAGGTGAAAACGGATAATAATACCGCCTGCCGCATGGCGCGCATGACGGGCACCATGAGCCCGATGTTCTTCCTCGGCACGCTCTCTGTCTGGCTGCAAAATCCAAACGCTGCGCGCCTATTGCTCCTTTGTCATTTAGCAAGCGCAGCGGTTTTGGGATTCCCTCTCTCCCAAGGCAAAAAAGTCCCGCGCGTCTCCCTGCCGCCCTTATCCTTTGGCGCGGCGCTGCAGCAAAGTGCCCTGTCCATGCTGACGGTTGGCGGCTGCATCGCCCTTGGCAGCGTAGCATCACGGCTGCTTTCCTGCCTGCTGCCGCAATTGCCGCCGCTGCCGCTGGCCCTGTTGCAAAGCCTGCTTGAAGTCACATCCGGCTGCAAAAGCCTGATCGCCCTCCACCCGCCATGTCTTTTGCCCCTGCTTTCCGCCTTCACCGCATTTTCCGGGCTTTCCATCCTTTTGCAAAACGGCGCATACTGGGGAAAGCACGGCATTTCTCTATCAAAACTGCTCATGTACGGCCTTTTGCGTGCCAGCGCTGCATTTATTCTGTGTTTCGTTATTTTGTTTTGCCATTCTGCCTCTTTTGCGGTATAATACATAGGATAGAGAATGGGGAGGTAGACTCATGGCGTTTGCGCACCTGCACTTGCACTCGGAATACAGCCTGCTGGACGGCGCCTGCAGGATCAAAAAACTGCCCGCGCTGGTCAAGGAGCTGGGCATGGATTCCTGCGCCATTACCGACCACGGCGTATTGTACGGCGTCATTGATTTTTACACCGCCTGCAAGGACGCAGGCGTCCATCCCGTCATCGGCTGCGAAATGTATCTGTGCCCCGACATGGACGACAAGCAGTATACCACCCGTGAATGGAGTCATCTCATTCTCCTGTGCGAAAACGAAACGGGCTACAAAAACCTGATGTATCTTTGCTCCGAAGGCTTTACGCGCGGCTTTTACTACCGTCCGCGCATTGACTATAAACTGCTTCGTGAACACCATGAAGGCTTGATCTGCCTGTCCGCCTGTCTTTCCGGCGATCTGCCCAAGATGCTCCTGGACGGCCGTATCGCCGAGGCCGAGCGCTACTGCTATCAGATGAAGGAAATCTTCGGCGAAGATCATTTCTACATCGAAATCATGGATCACGGCATTCAGGATGAAAAAATCGTCCTGCCGCGCCTGATCGACATGAGCGAGCGCACAGGCATTCCGCTGGTTGCCACCAACGACTGCCATTATATGCGCAAGAGCGACGCCGAAGCGCAGGAAGTGCTCATGTGCATCCAGACGGGCAAAACGCTGGATGACGAAAACCGCATGCGCATGGAGACCGACCAGCTCTACATCAAGTCCGAGGAAGAAATGAAAAAGCTCTTCCCCGGGCATGAGGACGCCGTCGAGCGCGCGCATGAAATTGCCATGCGCTGCCAGGTGAACTTTGATTTCGGCAAGGTGCACCTGCCCAAGTTCCCCATTCCCGAAGGCTACACCAGCGAAAGCTACCTCAGGAAGCTGGTGGAGGACGGTCTGCGCGAGCGCTATGACGAAAACGATCTCGTCGCCCGCGAGCGCATGGATTATGAAATCAACGTCATTTCCACGATGGGCTATGTGGATTACTTCCTCATCGTGTGGGACTTTATCAAATTCGCCAAGGAAAACGGCATCATGGTGGGCCCGGGCCGCGGCAGCGGCGCAGCCAGCATCGTGGCCTACTGCCTCAACATCACCCAGCTTGACCCCATCCAGTACAACCTCACCTTCGAGCGCTTTTTGAACCCCGAGCGCGTTTCCATGCCCGATATCGACATGGACTTCTGCTACGAACGCCGTCAGGAAGTCATCGACTACGTAGCCCGTAAATACGGTCACGACCACGTTTGCCAGATCATCACCTTCGGCACCATGGCCGCGCGCGGCGTTATCCGCGACGTAGGCCGCGTGCTGGGATACTCCTACGGCGATACCGATCACATCGCCAAGATGGTGCCAATGGACCTTGGCATGACGCTTGAAAAGGCGCTGAAAATCTCCACCGATCTGAAAACGCTGTACGATAACGATCCCACCGTCAAGCGCCTGATTGACATGTCGCTTTTGCTGGAAGGCATGCCGCGTCACGCCTCCACACACGCGGCGGGCGTGCTGATCACGGGCGAACCGGCGGTTAATTTCGTGCCGCTGCAGACAAACGATCAGGTCATCACCACGCAGTTTCCCATGGGCATCATCGAAAAGCTGGGTCTGCTCAAGATGGACTTCC
This sequence comes from Clostridia bacterium, assembly GCA_045632965.1. Taxonomy (GTDB): domain Bacteria; phylum Bacillota; class Clostridia; order Christensenellales; family Aristaeellaceae; genus SFMI01. The sequence goes on along the minus strand of JAZQXQ010000418.1, from coordinate 2,308 downwards.
TGGGGCTGCGCACGCTCACCGTCATCCGCGATACGCTGGATTTGATGCGCGATCAGGGCATCGAAATGAAGCCCGAAATGATCCCCATGGACGATCCCAACGTATATCATATGATTTCTCAGGGCGATACCGACGGCGTATTCCAGCTGGAAGGCGGCGGCATGAGATCGTTCCTTACCAACATGGAGCCCGAGAACTTTGAAGACATCATCGCCGGCATCAGCCTCTACCGTCCCGGCCCCATGGATTCCATCCCCCGCTACATCGCCGGCAAGCGCGATAAATCCAGCGTGCGCTATTTAACGCCGCAGCTCGCGCCCATTCTGGACGTAACGTACGGCTGCATGGTGTATCAGGAGCAGGTCATGCAGATCGTGCGCGATCTGGCGGGCTATTCCTACGGCCGCAGCGACCTGGTGCGCCGCGCCATGGCCAAAAAGAAAAAGGACGTCATGGCCAGGGAGCGCAAGAATTTCGTCTACGGTTCGCCTGAAGACAACGTGCCCGGCGCTGTTGCCAACGGCGTATCCGCCGAAGTAGCCGAGCAGATCTTTGACGAAATGACCGCCTTCGCCTCCTACGCCTTCAACAAAGCGCACGCCGCGTGCTATGCCGTGGTATCGCTGCAGACGGCGTGGCTCAAGTATTACTATCCGGCGGAATTCATGGCCGCCATGATGAACAGCGTGGTGGGCAACGCCGCCAAGATCGCCGGCTACATTCAGTACTGCCGCAAAAAGAACATCCCCGTTTTGCCCCCGCACGTCAATGCCTCAGACCGCAAGTTCACCGTTGAAACAAACGATCAGGGCGTCAAATGCGTGCGCATGGGCATGAGCGGCGTCAAAAACGTGGGCAACCATGCCGTTGACGCCATCGTGCTGGAGCGCAGGCTCAACGGCCCCTACCGCAGCGTGTTTGATTTCTGCCGCCGCGTCAATTCCGAAATGGTCAACAAGCGCGCTGTTGAAAGCCTGATCATGGCGGGCTGCTTTGATCATCTTGATTCAACGCGCCTGCAGTGCATGCGCGTATTTGACACCGCCATGGAAGCCAATGCCAACAAGCGCAAGCAGAACGTCGCCGGGCAGATATCGCTCTTCGACTTTGGCGAAACCATGCAGGACGCCGCGCTGCAGGATACCTATCCCGATTGCGGCGAATATCCCTACAAGCAGCTGCTCTCCATGGAAAAGGAAATGACGGGCGTGTACGTTTCCGGCCATCCGCTGGATGAGTACCGCAAGGAGCTGGAGGGACTGGAGGTCAACACCTCTTATATCCTTGATCTCAAGGACAGGCCGGACGGCGGCATCGATGAGGACGGAAAGCAGGTCGTCATGGGCGGCATTCTGGCCGCGCTTCGTCCCAAGGCTACCAAAAAGGGCACGATGATGGGCTTCTTAACACTGGAAGACCTGACCGGCCAGATCGAGTGCCTGCTCTTCCCGCGCATTTTTGAAAGATATTCAAGGACGCTGGATCTTGACAGCCCCATCCTTATCCACGGCCATCTGAGCGTGCGCGAAGATGAAGATACCAAGCTCATTGCCGACGTGATCGAGCCCCTCCTCCCCCTGCCCGAGCCGGAAGAAGAAATCTCCGATATCGAGCGCGCCAAGCGTTCCCCGGTCAAATTGTATCTGCGCCTCAAGCGCAGCCAGTTCCCGGAAGTGAGCGAGGCGCTCATGCGCCAGCCGGGCAAAGTGCCGGTATATTTGAACCTGCCCGATGAAAACATGACGCTCCTTGCCCCGCGCGAATGGTGGTGCGAGGACGCCGAAGACATGCAGGCAACCCTTATGACCATTCTTGACCTCAAAGATATGAAAGTGGTGGATAAACGATGATCATGGATCCCATCAGCTTCTCCTTCCCCGCGCAAAAGCCCTATGCAATGCTTCTGCGCATGGCTGTCGCAGGCGCTGCGGCCTCGTATGATCTGCCGGTGGACATGCTGGAGGATCTGCGCATGGCAGCCGACGAAGCGTATGACTGTCTGCTTGACGGCGAAGTAAAAGAGGATACGCAGCTCAACTGCGATATGTACCGCACGGAGGATTACTGCGTGACCGTTTACATGCGTTTGTCTTCCCGCAGCGGCTCGCCCATGCAGCATCCGGAAAATGAAATCGTCCATGCCATCCTTGGCACCCTGATGAACGACGTGACGCTCTTTAGCGACAATAAGGGTATTTTCGGCGTTCGTATGACGCTCAAAGCGGAGAAATAAACAGATGAACGGCTTGAATTTGCAAGAAAGGGCGGACGCATTCTTTATTTCGCGTTCGCAGGAAGCGCTTGAAGC
>JAZQXQ010000417.1:0-4751 GCA_045632965.1 Clostridia bacterium | reverse complement strand
GCCGTCCCTCGATCGTTCCCTTACTCCTTCTTACCAAGCACCTTAATATCCTCGTTATCAAAGAACGCAACCGCCGCGTAGCCGCTGTTTTCCAGCGCGCCCAGCTGCTTGCCCAGCTTCTTGGCCTGGGGCAGCACAGTCACAGCGTATTCGCCCTGCAGGCGCTGCGCCTTGATGAGCACCTCGGCAAAGTCCGCGTCATCGCGGTACAGCAGCGCCATCTTTTGCGCTACCGGCGGCTGATACGCCTGATCCATGAGGATGGCGCAAATGCGCTCAAAGCCGATGGAGAAGCCCACGGCGCTGACATTCTGACCCAGGAATTTGCCGATCATGCCATCGTAGCGGCCGCCGCCGGCAATTGCGCCGGGGAAATCCTTGCAGGTGATTTCAAATACCACGCCGGTGTAATAGCCCTGACCGCGCACCAGCGAGGGCGAGTAAACGATGCCGTACTTGCCGTCGGACAGCTTGCCCACGGTGGCCAGAATACGCATCAGGTTGTCGGCGTGAGTCTTTTCTTCCAGCTGCGCAGCCACGCGCTCGATGGTAAAATCACCGCTCTCGAGGAAAGCACGCAGAGCGGCAACGGCGGAATCGGGGCATTCCTTGTCGGTCAGCTCCTTGCATACGCCGTCCACGCCGATCTTGTCCAGCTTGTCAAAGGTGATGCACACGCTGGCGAGGGAGGATTTTTCAAAGCCCATGCCTTCCAGCATGCCGTGCAGCATGCGGCGATCGTTGATATTGACGGTGAAATCCTTAAAGCCAATGGCGAGCAGTGCGCGGGCGGTCACGTCGATCAGTTCAATTTCGGCATTGATGCTGTCATCGCCCAGAATGTCGATGTCGCACTGCACGAACTCGCGCAAACGGCCCTTCTGCGGGCGCTCGGCGCGGAATACGCGGTCGGTCTGGATGACCTTGAAGGGCGTGGGCAGATTGGCGCGGTTGGCCGCATAATAGCGCGAGAGCGGCAGCGTCAGATCGTAGCGCAGGCCCATGTCGGAAAGCGATTTTTCATCGCCCTTCTGCAGCGCGGCTTCCAGCTTTTCGCCGCCCTTGAGAACCTTAAAAATCAGGATCAGATTGTCGCCGCCCTCGCTCTTATCAAGGTTCTCGGCGTCTTCCAGCATGGGCGTGGAGATGCGCCCAAAGCCGCTGGCGCGATATACGGAGAGAATGCTCTGCTGTACAAAATCGCGCAGACGCATTTCGGATGGCAAATAATCCTTCATGCCCTTGAGGGGATTGATTTTCATGATAAAGAACTCCTTTGTGTAGAGTGACGCTTTCTATTATAAGGAAAAGCAGGGATTCGTCAAGCTTAAAGCGCCGATGTTGTCAATGATTCCATCGGGTTGTTTGGGCAAAAGCGCGGGATTTCCGAGCCCGCCCATGCCCTGACGCACCCAGATGGTGCGCATGCCAAGCTGCTGCGCGGGCAGAATATCGTTATCCAGCCGATCGCCGATCATGCATGCCTGCTGCGGCAGGCAATGTGCCGCCTGCAGCACCATTTCAAAAATGGCGGGAGCGGGTTTGGCAACGCCTGCCTCATGCGAGGAGACGATGACCTTGAAATAAGGCAGAATGCCCCATGCACGCAGGCGATCTTCCAGCCCGGCGGACTGATTGGCGATGATGCCAAGCGAAAAGGATTGCGACAGCGACGCAAGCAGGGCGGGGACGGCGGGATAAAGCCGCTCCAGCTCGCCGCGCCACGGAGCTTTTTGCAAAGAAAAGTGACGCAGGCAGGTTTTGTAAGCATCCTGATTGCAGGCGGCGTAAGCATGCAGCTGTGCGGTGAAATCCTCGGGCGATACATGGCTTCCGCGCAGCGTGTCGGCGATGCGCGCCTCATCGCACAGCGATTCATCCACAAGCGTGGAGCCGATATCGAAAAACAGCCAGCGGAGCATTACAGGCCCAGCGCGGCGGCGGCCATCCATTTGGCGGATTGCACGAGAGAGGGGATCAGCCCTGCTTCGTGCACGGAGTGGATGCCGGTGCCTATGGTGCCCAGGTTGTCAATGCAGGGGATGCCGTATACCGTCACGTCCGCCGCATCAGAGCCGCCCGTGCCCTTGCCGGGGGTGAGCGCTTCCATGCCGCAGGAGACAAAAATCTCATTGAGCCTGGCGAGAAGCTGCACATTGCGCTCTTCATATTCCATGGCCACGCGGAAGCTTTCCTGCGAAAGCTCACACGTGCAGCCGGGCACATACACGGTTTCGGCGATGTTTTTCACATAATCCTTGACCCAATCCAGCTGCGCCTGGGTGGCAAAGCGGATATTGGCAAGGATGACGCACTTGCCGGGCACGGTATTGGCTACGCTGCCGCCCTCGATGGTGCCGCAGTTGCAGGTGAGGCCCTCGGCGTCCTTTAGCTTTTCCAATTCAATGGTCTTGTGCGCGGCGTCAAGGATAGCGCTGGCGCCCTCAGTGGCACAGCGGCTGGCGTGCGCTTCCTTGCCGGTGATGGTAAGGCGATAGGTGATGATGCCCTTGCGCTGCAGGCAGGCTTTTCCGGCGGTGGCGCCTTCAAGGTTCAGGAACGCCACGGCGTCCTTGGCCTTTTCGCACATCCAGTTGATGGTGGCTTTTTTGCTCAGCTTGCTGCCGACTTCTTCATCGCTTTGCAAAAGCAATTGGATGGGGCGCTTTTTGTAGCCGGTTTCTTCCAGCGCGTGCATAGCCAGCAGGGCTGCCACGATGCCGCCCTTGCAGTCGGTTACGCCGGGGCCGTAGATTGTATCGCCTTTGATATGCACAGGCGTATCGCCGAACAGGCCGATGGGATGCACGGTATCGATATGACCGGACAGCGCCAGGGGCTTTTCGTTTACTTCGGGATTCATGGTGATGCAGACGGCGTTGCCGGAGACGGGCTGCTCAAGCACTTCCACCTGCCAGCCATGCTGATTGGCGATATCGATAAAGTAATTGCCGCAGCGATCGACGGCGGCTTTGTCGGTGGTGGGGCTTTCAATTTCGCAGCACTCCTGCCACACGGTGAGATATTTGGGAGAGAGGGCTTCGATCTGAGAGAAAACGCTCTGGTGATTCATAAGGTTATCTCCTGATAAGATTTACATATTTTTGCGCTTGGTGATAAAGATATTATAAACGATAATGGGGAAAGTGTAAAGAAAACAGGAAAACCTCCGAATATAAGATTCGGAGGCATGGAGTGATGTGCTGTACTTTCAGCGAAGGCTTTACTACTTGAGGTGCAATTTTTGTTGTAGGGCAATTAAGGAAATCAAATGTCGATAGGTACATTCAATAATTTCTGATAAATTGATGAATAAAATTGGAACTTTTTTTCCCATGTATGTTGTTTAGCTTGCAGCAACGCATTCTGTCCTTTTAATAAAGTTAATTCCGGAGTGGAAAGGCAGGTAATTATAGCTTGACGCAGAGCGTCCTTGCACTGGGATGAGGTGGTGCCATCATATAACCAGCCACTATCCGAATTGAGCAGAAGGGGTGCTCCGCAACGGTTTGCAGTAATGACAGGAATGCCGTTGGCCATTGCTTCAATAATGACTGTTCCGGATGCTTCGCGGAAACTGGGAAATACTAGAGCGTCAGCCCATGCATATTCTGTTTGCATTTGTTTATAAGGTATTGGACCAACTATTTCTACTTTTCCCCTAAGACTACTTGATTGACATCTTTTGTTTAGATGTTTTTGCAGTGGGCCGCCACCAACTATTCTGCATGAATAGTTTAGATCGTGCGGTAAAGTTTCCAATACATCCAACAGAAAATCAAGTCCTTTTATAGGGATTAATCGACCTGCCACCAATAGTTTTCTTGTAGTAGCTGTGTTTATCTGCGTGTTTTTAGCATCACGAATTAGATTGTGATTGATACCGATATCGCTATATACATAGGTTGGACAATTGATGTTCTTTATACCTAAATACTGAGAGGTTTCCTGATTGGCGAATAAAAGGCAATCACACTGATTGAGGAGGTTGTTGGATTTTATTTTTTTCAAAAAAAGCCAATTGACAAAATTTCTGATGTATTCTAATGCGCGTGCAGTGCTTTTTAAATAGGACATCATAAATCTTGGCACGGCTTGCCCTCCTGCGAGTGGGCCACATATATATTTGATTCCTGGAATGAGTCCGTAATTTCCGATGCTGCGGAATTCGATGGGTGTAATTTGATGTATTATTTGAATGTGGTGAAGCGAACAGAGAGCACGGACTACTGGCATAGCATTCTTATTCCATTTCTGTAATCGAAGGGTATAAAGTGGCCCTTTGCATAGCTTTTTGTATATTGAAGGTATGTCCACGTAATGTATGGTAATATTTCGGTTCTTGCTTTGAGCAAAAAAAGATTCAATTGACGGACGAAGGTCCGGCCTTGTTACTACATGCACACAGTGATGCTTAGATGCTTCCCATGGTATACTCCATCCGATTTGATCCTCGCTACCATTGCTTGGATTGCAAGACTGTGCAATATAAAGAATGTTCATAATGCTTCTCCATTTTTTGGAATGCTTTTAGTATGCGCCGGCTTTGCGAGTTGACACTAAAGGCGCGGTGGGGAAGGATGAAACTAAAAATTAAAACGGAATTTGTCGTGAATTATTCTTGTTTTACATAATTTATGGTATATCAAAGAATATATTAATAATAAAAAATCACCCATGCTTTATAGAGAAAACATGGGTGATTGGTGCACCATCAGGGACTCGAACCCGGGACACCCTGATTAAGAGTC
>JAZQXQ010000416.1:0-5533 GCA_045632965.1 Clostridia bacterium | reverse complement strand
GCCCTCGCCGTCATCCCATGTGCGCTCGCGGTGCAGGGCATAAAAGCGCGGGCCGTACGCGTCATTCAGCGCGCGCACGCCCATGCGCAGCGCCTCGATGACATCATTATCCCCCGGCGTCTTTTCGCTGTCGGCGTCGGTAAAATCGCTCAAAAGCATAAAATCCAGCTTCGTCTGCCGGTTGGCAAGGTAGATCACCGACAGCTGCCGCATCATCCGGAGCGCATGGTGCGCGTCGATCAGCACCGTTGGCACCACCACCAGCGTGCGCCCGGCGCGGCGAAGCTCGCGTGCTTGCAGCCGCGGCAAACGATACGCCGGCAGCAGGCGGGCTGCCGCGCGGTGCGCTGTTCTTTGTCCGCACTGCGCGCCCACAAAAGCAAAGGGCAATACGCCCCACCACGGCAGGATCAACGCGCCGGGCACGCCAAACAAAAGCGCAAACAGCGCCATCCAGACAATCAGCATTGTCAGCCCGTGCTTTTTGATAAATCCGGCAACTCCCGACCCGTGCCCCAGCTTTTCAAGCAGAATTTCGGGATTTTCCAGCAGATAATACCCGCTCTCTTTTTCGTTTTCCCGCGCCAGCGCCAGCGCGGCCTGACAGACGCGCTCCTCGCTTTCGCCCGTCTGCCGGGCAAGGCGATCCACCTGCGTGAGATACAGCGCGCGGCTGCCCGCGTCCATGCGGCGGAAAGTGCTCTCCTGTAAAAGCATCCGGCAGCTGACGGAGAGCTTTTCCACCATGGGGTCAAAAGGCATTTTCTGCAGCCTGCGCAGGCTCACAATCACCTGCCCCACCTGCTGCGCCGTATGCGCGCAGCCCTCCTGCGAAATGCGCGCCACCGCCTGCGGCTGCCATTCCTTTTCGCGCAGCAGCGCTTCCAGCGCCCGGGCGGAGCGCGTGTCGCCGCTTTCGGTCAATATTTCAAGCGCCCGGCAAAGCATAATCGGCTCATCCCGCACGGTATCCGCCTGCCCGCCCGCAGCAATATTCTCCGCCAGCTCGCGTCCCAGCTCGTACGCGCGGCACTCGCTCTCTGCCTGCGGCAAAAGCGTATGCAATTGCGCCATCAGCGCGATGCGCAGCATGCCTTGAAGCGCGCGCAGCTGCCGCACGGTAAAGGGCGCTTCTTCCTGCTTTTCTTTCACGGCATGATACACGGCGCCCTCATCCACCCTGCCTTCGTTTTCGCGCACAAGAGCAAGGCAAAAAGCGTACAGATCCCCGTACGCGCTCTTTTTATATTCCTTCTCCCCGCCCTTGGCCTCCCGCGCCTGGCTGTAGAGCAGGCGGGCGTTGTCGCGCAGCCATTGCGCGGCGGGCGGCAGATCCTCCCGCTGCTTTAAGCAGCACAATTTTTCAATGCGGCGAAGTGAAACGATCACCGCGGACATATACATTTGCGTCATGCGCGCCTCCGGAAAAGTGATATTTCACACAGTAGTGTGGCGCGCAAGAAAAATTTTCATACAAAAAAGGCCGCCCGAAGGCGGCCCCGATGCATGATTATTTGGTTTCGTCAAAGAGCGTGATGGCGCGGCTTGCCGCCTTATCCCAGAAATCCCAGTCGTGCACGCCGCTCCATTCCTCCCAGGTGAGTTCAAAGCCGTTTTCGCGCAGGGTATCGCGCGCGCGGGTATTATGCCGGTAGAGAAAATCCTCCGTGCCGCAGGCCAGGTACAGTTTGGGCTTTTGCGCATCCTTGGGAAAATGCCGCATCAGATGATCGAGGTCGTTTTCCTCTTTGATCTTCATATCCAAGCCCATCACGCCCTGCAGCTCGCCGCGCGTAAAATACCGATCCATCAGCATCTGCGTATCCTCCATGGCGTAAAAGCCGGAGGAAAAGCACATCGCGCCCGCATAGAGATCGGGCCTCGCCAGCGCGCATTTGAGCGCGCCGTAGCCGCCCATCGACAAGCCGCCCACATAGGTGTTTTCGCGGCCCTTGGGCAGCTTCAGCATGCCGTGCACAACGCGCGGCAATTCCTCGGTGATATAGGTAAAATACTTCATGCCCATTTCCATATCGGCATAGAAGGAGCGCTGCACCTCGGGCATAATCACCGCAAAGCCGTGATGCTTGGCATAGCGCTCGATACCGCTGTTGCACACCCAGGAATCGGCGTTCTGCTTGAGGCCGTGCAGCAGATACAATACCTTGTCGCACCGGCCGGGATTGCCCTTTTCGTCATAGCGGTCGTAGGGCAGGGTGATGTTCATGCGCGTATCCATGCCCAGCACCGCGGAGCGGAAGTGCGTCTGCAAGCAAGCCATTTTATTCCCTCCTTACAGGGTGAGGATGTACATGAGGATAAAGAGTACGCTAAGCACGTACATCAGCACCGGCACTTCCTTGGCCTTGCCGCGGCAAAGCTTGATCAGGGTGTAGCTGATCACGCCAAAGCCGATGCCGTCGGCGATGGAATAGGCAAAGGGCATGATGATGATCGTCAGGAAGCAGGGCAAGGCCGCTTCGACATCCGACCAGTCGATCTTGGCGATATTGCCGATCATCAGCATACCAACGATGATCAGCGCAGGCGCAGTGGCCTCGCTGGGAATCACGCCCGCCAGCGGCGCCAGCACGCAGGCCAGCAGGAACAAAATGCCCGTCACCACGGTGCTAAGGCCCGTGCGCGCGCCCTCGGCAATGCCGGTGGAGGATTCCACAAAGGTCGTTACGGTGGAGGTGCCCAGCAGCGCGCCCGTGCAGGTGGCAATGGAATCGGCAATGAGCGCCTTGTCGCCGGTGGGCAGGTTGCCGTCCTTATCCAGCATGCCCGCGCCGCCGGCCGTGCCGATCAGCGTGCCCACGGTGTCAAAGCAGTCGCACATGGCAAAGGTGATGACGGCCGTCACAAAGGGCAGCACGCCCATGGCAAAAATGCCCTTGAAGGAGAGCTTAAAGAACGTGGGCGCAAGGGAAACATTATTCAGCGTCAGGCTTTCGGGCATCACGGTTTTGCCCATGGGAATGCCGATGAGCGTGGTGATGATAATGCCAATGAACATCGCGCCCTTGACCTTCCAGGCCATGAGGATGCCGGTAACCACAACGCCGATGAGCGCAAGCAAGGGGCCGGAGCTCGTGATGGCGCCCATATCGCTGTAATCGGTGGCAACAACAACGCCGTCCACCACGGTATCGCCGATCAGTTTGACGATATCCGCATTCAGCAGACCGATAAAGCAGATAAACAATCCGATACCCGCGCTGATGGCCGCCTTGAGCGGTGCAGGAATGGACGAAATGATCTTGCTGCGCAGGGGCGAAATCGTAATGATCAGGAACAAAAGACCACTGACAAACACAATCGCCAGACCCTGCTGCCAGCTGTAACCCATGCCCAGGCACAGCGTATAGGTGAAGAAAGCATTCAGGCCCATGCCCGGCGCCTGCGCAAAGGGCACATTGGCCAGAAACGCCGTCAGGAAACAGCCGAACGCCGCCGAAATGCAGGTGGCCAGCATAACGGCATAAAAATCCATCCCCGCCGCCGACAGGTAGTTGGGATTGACGAAGATGATATACGCCATGGCGAAGAATGTGGTAACGCCGCCGATCACTTCGGTGCGGACGTTGGTGTTGTTTTCCTTGAGCTTAAACGCTTTTTCAAGCAGCTGCATGGAAACCCTCCTTTGTATGGTTTGTTTTTCTTACAAATCATTATAACGGGATTATTTGAGTGCGTCAATGCCGGGGAGGCGCAAGAGTAATGAAATCATCGCTGCGCAGCAGTTTGAATAGTGGCTTTGGGGTAACGCGCTCTGCGGAGCGCTACACCTCATCCGAGGCGCTACGCGCCCCACCTTCCCCTCAAGGGGAAGGCATTTCGAGATAGCAGACACCCAAAAGGCTTCCCCTTGAGGGGAAGCTGTCACCGAAGGTGACTGATGAGGTGTAGCCGCCGCAGCGGCGTTCTCCCCGTTCCCCATCCCGCGCCCAAGCAGCAGTCCGGATGGCAACGCCATCCGGGTTTGCGAAGCAAACTGAAAAAGGTGAGCAAAGTCATCGGGGCGAGCTTGCTCGCATCCGTGATCTTTCTCACCTTTTTCATACAGACTGCCGCGACAAAGGAACCGGCCAGCTTCCAAACCAAACGCCGCCTTCTTTGTTACTTTCTTGGGCTCCAAGAAAGTAATGTCCCCTCGTCCCCTTCGTCCTTCGTCTCCCTCACAGCCGCTCCCACGCATCCATGGCCGCATCCATATCCGCGCCCTCGTGATACGTGAACGACATAAAATCAATCAGCTGCTCAGCCGTCTCCGCGCTGTCAAAAATGCCCGCCGCCACCGCCATGGCGATGGTCTTTTTGCGCTTGCGGTCGGCATAAACCATCGAGTCGCGCAGCGCCTTTTCAAAGGAAATGCAGGTACCCGTGCCGATAATATCGCGCCGTACGGCAATCACATACCCCGCCGGCGGCACGGAGAGATACGCCGTGCGCCACTGGCTGGACAAGCGGAAGCGCGCCGCCGCGCCCGGCGCCTTTTGCAGCACCGTCTGCAAATCATCCATCGTTACAAGCATCACGCTGCCCGGGCTTTCCCGGTATGCTTTCGCCGCATCCTGCGCGTATACCAGCGTGTAGCCAGCCGCATCCGCGTCTGAAAGCAGCGAGCGCAGCATCGCTTCTTCCTTGCTGCCCATAAGCTTTTCGGGCAATATCAGCGCGCGCCCGGAGAGCGAGCCGATGTTCAGCACCGTCGCATCCTCCGTCACCGCCAATAGGTCCGTCACCGAAAACACGCCGCGGATTTCATAGTCATCCGGCAGCTGCAGCGCAGCCTCCACGCTCAGCAGCGCCGCATCGAGAAGATCATTATCCAGCGCGCGCAGAACGATTTCTTCTTCATCGTACACCTTCACGGTATATTGCGAGGACGCGGACTGCATCAGCCGTGCCGCGCCAAAGGCGTGCGCGCCGCGCGTTAAGCCAAAGCGCACCTTTTCGCCGTGATGCAGCGCCGCAAAGACCATGCCGCCAAAAAGCACGATCAAAAGCAGAAAAGCAATCACAATGGTCACGGGGCGGACGCGGCGGGGCCTTTGCATAGCACTTACTCCTTTTTTGCAGGAAATGATATTTTTATTATACCCGTCCGGCATCCATCCGTCAACGCGCCTTGAACAATGAAAAAATCCATGCTATAATAGAAATTGCGAAAGCGTTTATTCTATTTCATTTACGATAAGGAGAGAATTACAATGGCGAAAGTATTGGTAGAAACCTCCGCCCGTCACGTGCACGTATCCGAAAAGGATCTGGAAACCCTCTTTGGCGCCGGCTATCAGCTGACGGTGAAGAAGATGCTGTCCCAGCCCGGCCAGTATGCCTGCGCCGAGCGCGTGGACGTAGTGGGCGAAAAGAAGACCCTGTCCGGCGTGAGCATCCTCGGCCCCTGCCGCAAGGAAACCCAGGTTGAAATTTCCCTGACCGACGCGCGCGCCATCGGCGTGAAGGCCCCCATCCGCGAGAGCGGCGATCTTGAAGGCTCCGGCGCCTGCAAGCTGGTTGGCCCCTG
>JAZQXQ010000415.1:0-1576 GCA_045632965.1 Clostridia bacterium | reverse complement strand
GGTCATATTCTTTACCGTGATCGATTTCAACCGCGTGTTCACGCTCCTGCACGAACTGCTGTTCACCAACGATCTGTGGCTGCTCAATCCGCAAACCGACCTGCTGATCGCGCTGATGCCGGAAGAAATGTTCATGCATCTGGCGCGGCGCGTGCTGTATCACGTACTGCCGCTGCCCATTTTGTTTGGCGCGGCGGCCATCCTCAGTCAAAAATTCGCTCAACCGAGGCAATAACATGACGTACGAAGAAAGATGCCGCGAAAAAATCGCGGCGCTGAAGGAAAAGAAAGAGGTCAACATCCTCGCCATCGAATCCTCCTGCGATGAAACGGCGGCCGCCGTCGTGCAGTCGGGCAGAAAGATTCTGTCCAATGCCGTCTTCTCGCAGATTCCCCTGCACGCCATCTACGGCGGCGTGGTGCCCGAAATCGCCAGCCGCGCGCACGTGGATGCGGTGGACCGCATGGTGGATCAGGCGCTGAAGGAAGCACAGATGACCTTTGACGATATCGACGCCCTCGCCGTCACCTACGGCCCGGGGCTGGTGGGCGCGCTACTCACGGGCGTAAGCTGCGCCAAGGCGCTGGCCTACGCGCTGGACAAGCCGCTCATCCCCGTCAACCATATCGAAGGGCACATCTGCGCCAATTATCTGACGCACGAAACGCTTGAGCCGCCCTTTGTATGCCTTGTCGCCAGCGGCGGCCACAGCCACATCCTGATGGTGGAAGACTACGGTGTGTACAAATTGCTCGGCTGCACGCAGGATGACGCTGCGGGCGAAGCCTTTGACAAGGCGGCGCGCGTGCTGCATTTGCCCTATCCCGGCGGCCCGCTGCTGGATAAAATGGCACAGACGGGCAATCCGCAGGCGCTCAAACTCCCCCGTCCGCACACGCCGGGAGAATACGATTTCAGCTTCTCGGGCCTGAAAACCGCCTTTATCAATGCCTGTCATAACCTCGAGCAAAAGGGGCAGACGTTGCCGGCGGAGGATCTGGCCGCCTCGTTCCAGCATGCCGTTGTCGATCAGCTGCTCCATAAAACCATGCAGGCGGCGAGGGATTACAAGGCCCCGCGTCTGGCACTGGCGGGCGGCGTATCCGCCAACAGCGGGCTGCGCGCAGCCTTTGAAAAAGCCTGCAAAAAGGAAGGCATCGCGCTGTATATGCCCCAGCTGAAGCTGTGCGGCGACAACGCCGCCATGATCGGCTCGGCAGCCTATTACCGCCTGCTGCGCGATGAAGTCGCCCCCCTCTCCCTCAACGCCAAGCCCGCGCTGCGGCTGGTATAAGCCATGATCAGGGATAAATCCTTCTACAAACAGCTTTTCCGCCTGTCGCTGCCCGCCGCCTTCCAGAGCGCCATATCGCTGCTGGTCGTGATGGCGGACAATGTGATGGTCACGCGCACGGGCGCAAACGCGCTGTCCGCGGTATCGCAGTCCAATACCATCACCACCTTTGTCACGGCCATGCTCACCGGCCTTTCCACGGGCGCGGTGGTGCTCATCAGCCAGTACTGGGGCAAGAAAGATGAAAAGCGCATCCGCACGGTTTGCGCCGTCACGCTGAG
>JAZQXQ010000414.1:0-2241 GCA_045632965.1 Clostridia bacterium | reverse complement strand
GCTTCCTTGGCTTCGTTTACAGCATCCTGAACGTCTGCGTACAGGGCTGCACCGTCGTCGCCGCCGGCGATGCCGTAGATGTAGGCGCCGGTTTCATCCTGGAAGTAGGCGGGGGTGGACTTGGTGAAGGATTCGGGGGTGGTGATACCTACGAAAGCGATGGTCTTATCGCCGTAGGTGTAGGCGACGAAAGCGTCCAGCACGTTTTCGTTGCGAACGTTGTTTTCTTCATGGTAGAAGTTGCAGGAGGTGTAGGGGAATTCGGCCCATTCGATCACGTTCATGGTGCCTTCCATGGCATAGTCAAACTCATGGTTGCCCAGGGTGGCCAGGTCGTAACCGGCGGCGTTCATCAGCTTGATGATGGTTTCGCCCTTATCCATGGAGCCGTAAGCGGTGCCCTGGATATGGTCGCCGGCGTCAACCAGCAGAACGTTCTTGTACTGCTTGAGCAGTTCGGCCTTCACGCCCGCGATCACATCGTAGGACAGTTCCTTGTCGATGTAGGTGTGAACGTCGTTGGTGTAGAGAACTACGATGTCGTCAGACAGCGCTTCGGCAGCGGCGAAAGAGGTCATGGACAGAACCATCGCCAGCGTCAGCACGAGAGAAAGAAATTTGCGCATGGGAAATTCCTCCTTAATGCATTTGTATTTTCATTGTACACGAAATGAAGCGGAATGTGAAGATGGCTGACGGATATTTCGATAATTGTTCTTAGTTTTGTTCGTGTTTTGTCATAATAATATGTGGTGCTCTTACTTGACAGGGGGTGTAGAATAAATTCAGAGAGATCGCTGAGAAAAGAGGTGCGAAGCGTGATTGCGGCAGTTGTGGCAGCAGATGAAAGAGGCGGAATCGGCAGGGACGGCGGCATGCTCATCAGCATACCGGAGGATCTGAAAATGTTCCGCGAACTGACGGAAGGGCATATCGTGGTGATGGGCAGAAAGACCTTTGACGCTTTGCCGCGCGGGCCGCTTCCCAATCGTGTCAATGTTGTGATTACATCAAAAGCGCAGGGAAAGGGCGGCCTTGTCAAAAACGCAGAGGGCAAGGAATATTATATCTGCGATCTTGAAACGATGAAGGCATGGCTGAGCACGGAGACCGGCGAACAAAACAAGCATTGCTTTATCATCGGCGGAGGCGTGATATACAAAGAGCTTTTGTCCTTCTGCAAAAGGGTATACCTGACGCGCATTCATACGGCATTTGAAAATGCGGACACATGGTTTCCGGACATTAACGCGATGACTGACTGGCGGATGACTGTGTGCGGCGACATGAAATACTACGGCGATACGCCGTTTCGGTTTTGTGTGTATGACAAAATAACGGCCTGTCCATGAGCGGACGGGCCGTTATTGGTAAGAAAGAAAAAAATCTATCGAAACATCTTGACCTTTTAAGGAAAAGGTATTAAAATACACGACTAATAAATCCACCCATTCTAATGACTGGAGGAGAGAACATGGCTTACTACTATTCTGAACCCAGCCGCACTTTCAGTGAATACCTGCTGGTGCCCGGTTACACCAGTGAAGAATGCATCCCCGACAATGTGTGCCTCAAAACGCCGCTTGTCAAGTACCGCAAGGGACAGGAAGAGCCGGCCATTTCTCTGAATGTGCCGCTGACGAGCGCCGTCATGCAGTCCGTTTCCAATGATACACTGGCGATTGCGCTGGCCAAGGAAGGCGGCATCAGCTTCATCTACGGTTCGCAGAGCATTGAGGAGCAGGCGGCGATGGTTGCCCGCGTGAAGGGCTACAAGGCCGGCTTTGTGACCTCCGCCTCCAATCTGACGCCCGATCACACGCTGGCGGACGTGCTGGAACTGAAGGCTGCCAACGGCTTTTCCACTGTGGCTGTGACGGATGACGGTACGGCCAACGGCAAGCTGCTGGGTATTGTGACAAGCCGCGATTACCGCGTGAGCCGCATGGATCCCACCGACAAGGTACGCGATTTTATTACGCCTCGTGAAAAGCTGGTGACGGCGTCTGCGGAAACGACGCTCAAAGAGGCCAATGATATTATTTGGGCGCATAAGCTCAACAGCCTGCCGATCGTGGATGAAAACGATCATCTGATGTATTTTGTTTTCCGCAAGGACTATGCTTCGCACAAGAAGCATCCGCTGGAACTGCTGGACGACGAAAAGCGCTTCCTGGTGGGCGCGGGCATCAATACCCGCGACTATGCCGAGCGCATTCCTGCCCTGCTGAAGGCGGGTGT
>JAZQXQ010000413.1:0-3509 GCA_045632965.1 Clostridia bacterium | reverse complement strand
CAGCCGGGCGTTCGGTTGGGGGAAGGGGTATCGAGTAAATAGAAGGAACCGTCAGTCAAAGCGTCCTCGCTGTCACGATATACTGACACGCTGCCGTTTGCGCTGACGGCAATGGCGTCAAGATAGTATGCGGTAATCCGCCCGCCAAGAGAATGTGCGAGCATTGAATAATGCCGGATCATCTCGTCGTCGTTCAATCGTACGCCATTTGGGGTGCGGATGTGAAGTCCGGGTTGGCGAGGATCATCGAAGGGCAGCTCGGAAAAGTACAATCCGGAATCATTGCAAATGACATAAGGATGGTACTTGGCGTAACACGCCGCTTTGATGCAAGCGTTTTCAAGCGGATTGTTGCCGTCTTCTTCGGGGGAATCCGTGATGCCAAGATCGCCTGGAACAAGAAAACGCACATTACAATCTTTTAGCAAATTTCTGAAGCGATTGATCTTGGCTGGATTGGTCGTGCCGATCAGAATATCCATTTTAGCTGCCTTCCCAATTGATATAATGAAAAAAGCTGATCTTGCGATCAGCTTTTCAGTGGCACCTCCGACCGGATTCGAACCGGTGTTTCAGCCTTGAGAGGGCCGCGTGCTAGGCCACTACACAACGGAGGCAAGGTGGCTGGGGAACAAGGATTTGAACCTTGACAATACGAGTCAGAGTCGTAGGTGCTGCCGTTACACCATTCCCCATCACTTGGCAGTGCCCGCATCAGCGGCAACTGCAGGAACTATTATAGCGAATTGGAAGGGGATTGTCAAGCACTTTTTTTACTTTTTTTGATTAAATTTTGAAAGCTATGTTCGGAAAAAGAAAAATATTCATATTTGTGCAAATTATGCTTGCATGCAGATGCCTGAACGTATAAAATAATAAGGTATGAGTTCTATTTTGAAGGTGAAGGATACATTGCTGAAAAGCTATGTATCGGCAGGCAGCCCGCAGAGAATTCTTGTCGGGCTATCAGGCGGAGCCGATTCTGTGGCGCTGCTGGTATGCTTGTGCGAACTTCTCCAGGAGAAAGGAACCAGGGTCTTTGCTGTTCATGTGAATCATGGGCTGCGGGAAAGCGCAGCATCGGATGAAGCATTTTGCGAGGAGTTGTGCCGGAAACTGGCGGTGCCGCTGATTTGTTCTTCGGTGCACATTCATGGAAAGAACAACGTAGAGGCCAAAGCGAGGGCTGCGCGCTATGCCGCTTTTCATGAGGCGATGGAACGTGTGTCAGCAAATGCTCTTGCGCTGGCGCACCATGCGGATGATCAGGCGGAAACCGTTGTGATGCATTTGCTTTACGGCGCAGGCGCAGCCGGCCTCGGCGGGATGCATGAATACCACAACGGTGTGTGGCGGCCGTTTCTGAAACTGCGACGTGCGGAATTGCATGATTGTCTGAAAGCGCTGGGGATGACCTGGCGTGAGGATGAGAGTAATGCTGATATTATATATACGAGAAATCGTATCCGCGCACAGGTGATCCCGCGCATGGAGAAGATTGCGCCGGAAGCGGTCCGCACGATTGGCAAAACGGCAGAAATCATGCGTTCGGAAGATGATTATCTCAATGTCCTTGCAGATGAATGGCTGAAAGAGAACGCTTCCGATTCTCAGTTCCCGTTTATTCTGACGGAACCGCTGCGGAATCAGCACACAGCATTGCAAAGGCGAATCATCAGGCGCTATGCGGGAAATTATGGCGTGGAGCTTGATTTCCAGCAGACTGAGCGAGTGAGAAGCCTGCTTGATCAAACTGCCGGAGCGGTTGAAAACCTGCCGCAGGGCGGACAGGTGCTGAGAACAAAAACGCGTTTGCACTTTTTGAATGGCAAAGCGTGCCAAGTGACAATGGGAACGCTGTTGGTTGATGAAGTGCCGGATACAGCTCATCCCTTGCTGATGCAGCCTTTGCCGGAGGATCAACTGCAGAATCTTCAGCTGCGAACGAGACAAAAGGGAGATTACATTCAGCCCTTTGGCATGCAGGGCAAAAAGCCGCTGAAAGAATATATGATCGATCATGGAATCGATCGTCCTTTCCGCGATGCCTGGCCGCTTATATGCCGTGGACAGGAAGTGCTTTGGGTGATTGGCATCGGCGCATCGGAAAAGCTTCGTGTAAACGAAAATACCGCACCTGAACATAAACTGATATTTTCGGGCTATCTGCCTGATCATGTATAGGAGGAAATACAATGGACGAGAAAATGAAGCTGTACCAGGATCTTGAATACATCATGCTGACTGCAGAGGAAATTGCTCAAGGCGTTAAGAAGCTTGGCGAACAGCTCACGCTCGATTATCAGGATAAAAACCCGCTCTTTATCTGCATTCTGCGCGGATCCATCGTCTTTTTTGCGGATCTGATCCGCCATGTTGATCTGCCTTTGCAGATTGACGCTATGGCTGTTTCGAGCTATGGCAGCGGCATTGAAAGCAGCGGCATGATCAAGATGGAAAAGGATCTGCGCGAAAATATCAAAGATCGTCACGTGATCATTGTGGAAGATATTGTGGATACGGGACGCACGCTGTCCTACCTTAAGGGCGACTTGGAATCCCGCGGCGCCGCCAGCGTAAAGCTGGTTACGCTGCTTGATAAGCCATCCCGCCGCCAGGTCAATATCAATGCAGATTACGCTTGCTTCTCTATTCCGGATGCCTTCGTGGTGGGGTACGGTCTGGACTATGATGAAAAATATCGCAATCTTCCCGATATCGGTGTGCTCCATCCCAGAATTTACAGTAAATAAGTGCCGCAGATTTGCAATCATTGATATAATTGTGGTATAATATTTTCATTACGGAATTACAAGGAGGAAAGGATTCTTGAAGAAGTCTTCCCGCGGTCTGGTCGGATATCTTGTAATGATCGCCGCGTTTGTTCTCTTGGCAGTGCTCCTTTCCGGCGGCGGTGACAGCAATGGCGCTGAAATCACCTATGCCGATATGCTCGAACGCATCAAGGCGGGCAAGGTGGAGTATGTTTCCATCCGCGGAACCAATCTCTACGGCCGCTATTATGACAGCGAGCGTGCGCTGACCGAGTATCCCGCACGTTATGATTTCTACTGCGTGATCGGCGATGATTTCGTCGATACGCTGCGCAGCATGTCTGCAAATGACGTTGGTGTGGATATCACTGGCGTCAGCGAGGGAAATCTTTCCTTTGCGGGCAAGCAACTGAAAATTGTTTATCTCGCGCCTTTGACAACCCCGTGGTTTGTCGAGTGGCTTCCTTATATCATCATGATCGGTCTGATGATGCTTTGGTGGTGGTTCATCATGCGTCAGCAGGCTGGCGGCAACGGCAAGGTGATGAACTTTGGCAAGAGCCGAGCCAACATGAGCGATCCGAGCAAAAACAAGGTTCGCTTTGCTGATGTTGCCGGTGCGGATGAGGAAAAGGAAGAATTACAGGAGATTGTTGATTTCCTGAAAAATCCCAAGAATTATCTCTCTCTTGGCGCGCGCATTCCTAAGGGCGTTCTGCTCGTAGGCCCTCCCGG
>JAZQXQ010000412.1:0-2936 GCA_045632965.1 Clostridia bacterium | reverse complement strand
CAGCTACCGAGATCGAAATGAAGGAACGTAAGCTGCGCATCGAGGATGCGCTGGCTGCGACCCGCGCGGCTGTGGAAGAGGGCATCGTGCCCGGCGGCGGCGTGGCGCTGCTGGCCGCCACCAAGCGCGTGCAGAAGATCGCCTCCCAGTACACCGGCGGCGCCAAGACCGGCGTGCAGATCGTGCTTGCTGCCATGGCGGGGCCTGTTCGTCAGATCGCCCGCAATGCCGGCATCGACGGCAGCGTGATCATTGAGAACATCCGACGCCGCAACAAGCCCGACTACGGCTACGACGCGCTCAAGAGCGAGTATGTGGATATGTTTGAGCGCGGCATCATTGACCCCACCAAGGTGACCCGTTCCGCCCTGCAGAACGCCTCCAGCGTGGCCGCGATGGTGCTGACCACCGAATCTCTGGTGACCGACATTCCCCAGCCCGAACCCGCTGCCGCGGCGAACCCCGGCATGGGCGGCGGCATGTACTAAGAAACAATCGAAAAGGGAACAGCTTCGGCTGTTCCCTTTTTTGTATTTAGGATTTATGAGCATTTGCGATGAAGATATTTGGATAGAATTCCGCCTTCTTCAAATTCTTCCATGATCAGGAAGCCGTTTTTTTCCAAAGCCCTTACAGAGGCAATATTGTGTGAGAAGGTAAATGCGCCAATGGAGTGAATGCCATATTTTGCGCAGATGTTTTTGATGAAAATCCTGATGGCGGCAGTGGCAATTCCCTTTGACCAAAAAGCTGTTTCAAAAATACAAAAACTTAACATGCAGTTTGGCTCGGCATTTGTGTCGATACAATAACACCATATATCCCCTACATATTGATCGTCCGCGTATATGGTCTGCCCGAAACTGTTGGCATTAGGCAGCAGGGTTTTCCTGTAATCATCCAATGCTTCTGCTACAGTTTTTGCCTTTTGCGGTAATACCTGTTTGATTTTCGGTTTGCTTGCTTTTTCAAAATAGATTCTGACAGAATCTGCGGTGCGGTCTCTCAATGTAACGATCATATCAGCCTCATGTATGAATTAGGATTCAGTAGATGTGCGCATTTACATGGCCAATAACACCAGGCTGACAATGCACAGGCTGATGCCGACAATCATGCGGCGGTTGATCTTCTCATGAAACACAAGATAGCCCAGCAGGATGGTCAGCGCCAGCACGGCGCCGTTTTCGATGGTATAGAAAATGGCGGGGGTCATGCTGCCAAGCAGTACCATCATGGTGTATACGCCCGTGGCGGCGGCGATACTGCTGAGCAGGATGTACAGCCATACTTTTTTGTCCATGGAGAAGACTTTGAGGCTGCGCTTTTTCTGCGTGGCGAAGAGATAAATGAGAGAAATCAGCGCGGAAGAAAAGAAGGTGATGATGATCATCTCATTGCGCTGCGTTTGCTGCATAACACGCTGGTGCGCGTCCATCAGCACGCCGTAGATGCCGTTGCTCAGGAAAAGGAGCGCAATCCACAGAAAATAGCTTTTTTCCTTGATGACAAAGGCGTCGCTTTGCAGATTAATGATGACGAAGGCGGCGAGCATGATGGCAATGCCGAGGAACTGATACCAGACCAAATGATCGTGCCAAAAGATCGTGGTGAAAAGCAGGGGGATCAATACGCTGCCGGAATAGGTGAGCATGCTTTGCAGCGTATAAGGGCCCGTGCGCGAGGCGTTGACGGTGCTTAGATTGAAAATGAAGAGAATCAGGCCGTTGCAGATGCCGAAAATCCAAGTGGTCGCCGCGGCGCTGAAGGTGAAGCCGGCACAGACCGAGAGCGTGATAAAGCCGACGATCAATCCGTACAGGCTGGCAAATACCGGCGTGGCCGCCTGCGAAGGGCCGGCATAATTCATGGAATAAAGCTTGCTGAAAAAGCTTTGGCAGGTGAAGGCCAAAATGCTGAGCGTGGCCAGGAGAAGAATCAGAATGGATGACATAAAGCGCCTCCGTAAGTAAAAATCTACCAAATGATAGCATGCGCAAGGAGTGTGCGTCAAGAAAGGCGCATGCTTTTTTTATTTCCGCGCACAATAAGTATATCAATTTGTGCGGAGGCGTGGTATGAAGGAAAGACATGGCGCGTGGGTGCATCCGTTTTTATTGGAGCCCCGGGCGGGCGACAGGGAGATTCGCATGCGGCCGGGAAAAACAACGCCCATTGCGCGCGGGAGGAATGAATAATGCAAAACAGTGCGTCAAAGCGGCATTTTATCGAGCAATATAAGCAGCTGGTGGCGAAGATTACGCCCAAAAGCAAGGTGGGGCAGGGGTGTCTGCGCGCTTTCTGGGTGGGCGGTGCGATTTGCGTAATGGGGCAGGTGCTGATTGACTTGAGCATGTATTTCTTTGATTTTTCGCTCACGCAGGGATCGTGCTTTGCCAGCATTACGCTGGTGTTTTTGACGGCGCTGCTGACGGGCATCGGCGTATTTGATGTGATCGGCAAGTATGCCGGCGCGGGCACGGTGGTGCCGATTACCGGCTTTGCCAATGCCATGGTGTCGCCGGCGATGGAGTTTCGACCCGAGGGCTGGGTGCTGGGTACGGGCGCGAGGCTGTTTACCATCGCGGGGCCCGTGCTGGTTTACGGCATCAGCAGTTCGGTTTTGGTCGGGCTGATTTATTATTTTTTGACGCTGTGAGGTGAAAGCATGCGCGCGGAAAATCGCATCGGCTATCAGACGGTGGAATATAAAAATAAGCCCCTGATCGTGGCGTCCGCCTGCGCGGTGGGGCCGCGTGAGGGACAGGGGCCGCTGGGGGAGAAATTTGACCTGGTGGCGCAGTCGGCGGAGTTCGGGCAGGAGAGCTACGAGCAGGCGGAGGCGGCGCTTTTGCGCGAGGCGTGCCGCATTTGCCTGAGCAAGGCCGGGCGCGGGGAAAAGAGCATACAGGCCATGCTGGGCGGCGATCTGCTCA
>JAZQXQ010000411.1:0-8135 GCA_045632965.1 Clostridia bacterium | reverse complement strand
TGCCGCATTCCTCCACGGGCATCTGCATGCGGTGGCTGTAAATATTCTCTTCTCCCTCATCGAGATACAAGGGCGGATAGCATTCGCCGTTTTGCACCTTATCCGTTTCGCCCATGCCGTAGGCATCGGCGGCAAGGCCGTACACCTGCCCCGTGGCATGCGGATAGCGGCCCACATCATGCGGCGCATAATCATACTTCCATACGGGCATATTGGCAAATTTGAAGATGCCGCGGCACATCCCGCGCACAAGCTCGGGCGCGTACAAGAGGTACAGCGGCATGGAGGGATAGCTCACATCCGCCGTGCCGATGCAGCCGTTACTATCATTCTCCTTGGAAAGGAACACGGCGTTGCCGTCCTTATCGGCAATCAGCTTGTGCGCGCAGATGCTCTGGCGATAGGAGGCCGCCACCAGTGCGGCGTAGCTTTCGCCGCCAACGCGCACGGCATCGGAAAGCAGCTGCTTGTCAAGCGCATCCAGCCGCTGATAAATCTCTTCCCGGCGGGCATGCATCTCGTGCAGCGCTTCCATGATGCTCTTGCCGTTCCGCGCATAATACGCCTTGGCAATGTGATCAAAATACTGGATATCCGCCACCTGATCATAGCCCAGCAGCAGCTGCGCGGTCTGCTTTTCCTGTGCCGCCTGCCATTTTCTTTCAAACGTCAGCGCATAATGCCCGCCCAGTCGCTCAAAGCGCGTGCCTTTATCCGCCGCCATGTAGGCATAGCCCCAGTCGATACTCACATGATCGCCCGAGTGGCACAAAAGATTCTGCTGCGCCTTGCCCATCCAGGCGATATGCAGTTCATCCGCCTGATAGTCCTTGCCCAGCATGCGCTCGGGCAGTTCATGCGCGCGGCAGATATCATCATGCCAGACAAGGCGCACGCTCGTCTCATGCACTTTGTCATCCGTACTGTGAACGACAACGTCCACATAATTGACGGGCGTGCTGAGAATATCCAGATCGTCCATCAGGAAGGGCGCGCGGAAGGAAATTTCCACCGCCGTATTTCCGCAGCCAAATACCATCCTGGTGCAGGTAGGCGTGGTGTCAATCGCCTGCACTTCGCCGTGTGCAATGTCCTTTCTGCGGCCCATCAGCGCGTATTCAACGCCGTCCACCGTGGCCGTCAGCGTCAGGCGCTTCACCTGCCCCCACCATATACGCGTCTCGGCGGTGGCGGGCTTTTCGGTGTAGCTCCACACGGAAATAAAGGGATCAATCGTGAGCAGCGGATACGCCGCCAGTTTATAATTGATTTTCATATTCATTCCTCCACAGCCGCTTTTTGTTTGTTGATCGCGCTGATGACCGCGGGATCGAACTTCGCCCGGCGATCATAGGTATAAAGGCCGTTCTGTTCCTGCTCCACATCCGTCAGCTGCGTGTAGCAAAAGCCCATGTGCTCTTCGTTTTTGAGCAGGGCTGTCGTCAATCCGCGGTATCTTTCGATAAATTCTTCCGCGCTCTCCGGCCCCTTGCCATAACCCCAGCCCTTTTCGTCATCCGTCCAGCGAATGCCGCCGTACTCGCTGATGAACATGGGCAGTTTGCCGTCGTAATGCTGCTTGCCCTCAAAGCGGTCATACAGCGGCGCACCGGGACGGTAGCGCTCGGCAAAGACCGCGGGATCCTGCTCGTAATCGTGGGTGTCGTAAATATCCGTTTCGGCATGGAAGCCGCCGCTCACGTCAATCACCGGGCGCGTGGGATCCATCGCTTTGGTGACACGGTATGTCATGCGCAGCGCCTGCTCGCGCAGGCCGAAGTTTGATTCCTTCCACACTTCGTTGTACGGGCACCAGCCGATGATGCAGGGGCTGTTGAAATCGCGCGCGACCACCTCCAGCCACTCGCGCAGGAAAATACCCATGACGGGCGGATTGGAGGGCTCCACGCCCCAGTTGCCCATTTCGCCCCAGCACAGATAGCCCAATTTATCCGCCCAGTAAAGGAAGCGCTGCTCAAACACCTTCTGATGGAGTCTTGCGCCGTTAAAGCCCATGGCGATGGATTTTTCAATATCCCCGCGCAGCGCGTCGTCGCTGGGCGCCGTCCAGATGCCGTCGGGATAAAAGCCCTGATCCAGCACCAGCCGCTGGAACACGGGTTTGCCGTTAATCAGGCACTTTTTGCCGTCAAGGGAGATGGTGCGCAGCGCAAAATAGCTGTCGATACGGTCCGCCGCTTCGCCGTCTTTTTCAAGCGTCAGCTGCATATCGTACAGTTTGCCTTCGCCCGCCGTCCACAGATGCTTTTCCTTAACCATAATGCACAGCCGCGCATGGCAGCCGTCTGCCGCCGACTGCGCGCAGCCCTGCGCTTCTCCCGCATAGAAAGCCTCGGCCTTCAGCGTGCAGTTTTTCGCATCGCCGTCAATTTCCGCATCCAGATACAGCGTGCCGTTTTCGGCGTCCGGGATCATCTTCACCGAGCGGATGAAGGTTTCCTCCGTCCACTCCAGCCACACCGTCTGCCAGATGCCCGTGGTGCGCGTGTAATGGCAGCCGTAGGATTCATACCGCAGCGACTGCTTGCCAAGCGGCTGCAGACGGCTGCGCGTATCGTCATCCGCGCACACAACCAGCGTGTTTTCGCCCGGCTTTACCTGCGCGGTAATCTCAAAGCAAAAGGATGCAAAGCCGCCCTCATGCACGCCCACGGACACGCCGTTCACCCACGCCTCGCATTTGTAATCCACGCCGCCAAAGTGCAGGAAAACGCGCTTGCCGCTCGCTTCTTCAGGCAACTCAAAGGTACGCTTATACCACACCGCCGCCATAAAATCCGTATACCCAACGCCCGACAACGTGCTTTCCGGGCAGAAGGGCACGATGATTTCGCCGCTTAGCTTTTCCTTGTTCATCACGCCGCGGGAACGCCCCGATGCGCCGTGGTCGATTTCAAATTGCCATGTGCCGTTTAAATTCAGATATGCCTCGCGCACAAATTGCGGGCGCGGATACTCGCTGCGGGGAATGTTCATTTATTCGTCCTCCTTTTGCAGCACCCATACCGTAAAGGGAGAAATCTGCTGTTTTCCGGATACTTTTTCATCCGTGAGCAGATTGACCCACGCGCCGCCGAGCGCCACTTCCTGCGCCTTGTCGGTATAATTCTGTACAAAAACCGCCTTGCCTCGTTTGTTTGCAATCACGCCCGCGGGCAAGTCTGTCACCGGCGCTTTTTGAACGCCCAGCTGCTTTACAATATCGCTGTACAGCGCGTTCAGCCCGTCCTGTTCCACCTTGGCAGCAACATAATAGCTCTGCCCCTTGCCGAAGATGTGATGCGTAAAGCAGGCGTCTCCGGCATAGAAATCGCTCTCATACGTGCCCAGCGCCTTAGCGCCGCAGGGCGTGATCAGTTCACACAGTTCCGTAACGGCATACCGTTTTCCATCCATGACCAGCGCATTTTCCTGGCCGGGATACAGCGCATCCAGCTCATTGGTTTTCATGCCCAGCACATCCGTCAGCCCGTGCGGCGTTTGACCAAGATACGCCAGATTGTATTCATCCACCACGCCGGAGAAATACGTCATCACCAGCGTGCCGCCGCCCGCCACGTAAGCGCGCAGTTTTTCCTCAAAACCATTCCGCAGCATAAAGAGCATGGGCGCGATCACCAGCTTGTAGCCGGACAGATCGGTGCATTCCCGCATATCGCAGAAATCCACCGCAATGCCCTTCTCCCACAACGCGCGATAATGCATGTTCACCGTGTCAAAATAGCGCATGTTGCCCTTCTGGCCCGTCTGCGCAAAGTCAATCGCCCAGCGGTTTTCCCAGTCAAAGATGATGCACACCTCGGGCTTTACATCCTGCCGATATACCGCATCCGTCAGTTTTTCAAGCGCGCAGCCAACTTCCGTTACATCACGGAACACGCGCGTATCGCCCGTGCCGTCGTGGCCGACCACCGCGCCGTGGAACATTTCGGAGCCGCCTCTCCCCTTGCGCCACTGGAAATACTGCACGCTGTCGCTGCCGTGCGATACCGCCTGCATGGAAGACAGCAGATGCATGCCGGGACGCTTGAGTTTATTATGCGGCTTCCAGTTTACCTGCGAGGGCGTAGATTCCATCAGCAGGAAGGGCTGCTTTTTGAGCGAGCGCATGATATCGTGGTTCATGGCAAATTCCGCCGCCTCGGCGATATTGTCTTCATTGTGCCACTCGGGATAGCTGTCCCACGAGACGATATCCATGCTCTCGGCGAGCGAGAAATAATCGTAATCCCAGAACCGCTCCATAAGATTGGCCGTGCAGGGCAACTTGGGCTCAACGCTATGCACCGCCTCGCGCTCGTTATCGATAAAGGTTTTGCACTGGTGCGAGCAAAAGCGCTGCCAATCCACCAGCATGGAAATATTGCTGGTGTCTGTCATGGGCGAGGGCGCTTCAATCTGCTGCCAGTCGGTATAGCGATGGCTCCAGAAGGTTGTCCACCATTTTTTGTTGAGGCTTTCAAGCGTGCCGTATTTTTCCTGAAGCCACGTTCGGAAAGCCTCTTGGCACAGCGGGCAATGGCACTCGCCGGAAAACTCGTTGCTCAGATGCCACATGATCACCGCCGGGTGATGGGCATAACGCTCCGCCAGCGCGGTATCGATCCTGCGCACCTTTTCGCGGTAATAAGGCGAAGTGAGGCAATGATTGTGCCGGTGCCCAAAGTGCATGCGCTGATGGTGGCCGTTGACGCGCAGCACTTCCTCGTGATGCTGCGCCATCCATGCCGGACGCGCGCCCGAGGGCGTGGCGAGGATCACATAAATGCCGCCCCTGTGCAGCCGTTCAATGACTTCATCCAGCCACGCAAAATCATATTTTCCTTCCTCGGGCTCAAGCAGTGCCCACGAAAAAATGCCGATCGACACGCAGTTGACGTGCGCTGCGTGCATCAGCTCAATATCCTTTTCCAATATATCGGGGCGATCCAGCCATTGATCGGGATTATAATCGCCGCCGTGCAAAAAACAATTGACCTTCGGAATCATATATTCACATCCTTTCGGGTTCTGAAAATATTGTAACATATTCCTGCCGCTTGGCAAGAGGAAATTTATTTAACCTTTTGGTTAAATGACTATTGACATACGCCGCTGCCTGATGTATATTATATTTAACCGATCGGTTAAATGAAAGGAGAAGCCTATGTCCCTGCAGCAAACGATGAAAGCGCTTGGTGATCCCGTGCGGCGGGAAATCCTCACGCTGCTCAAAGAAAAGCGCCTCGCCGCCGGAGAAATCGCCGAACACTTCCCCATATCGGCCGCCGCGGTATCCAAGCATCTGTCCTTCCTCAAAGAGGCAGATCTCATCCGCGATACGCGCGAGGGCAAGTATATTTATTATGAACTGAACGCATCCGTGCTGGAAGAAATCCTGCTGTGGATCAGCGCCCTGAAAGGAGAAAACAATGAAAAAGTGGAATAAAAAGCAGTTGCTCATCTCGTCGCTCGTCATTTTCGTGCCGATGATCGTGGGCTTTCTGCTGTACAACCGGCTGCCCGACCGCCTGACCACGCATTGGGGCGCCTCCGGCAATGCCGACGGCAGCATGGGCAAATTCGCCGCCATCACGGTCATTCCCACCTTCATTTTCGTCATGCATCTGTTCTGCCTGTTCATGACGCATTTGGCTCCCAAGACCGAAACGCAGAGCGAAAAAGCCCTGCTGATCGTCTATTGGGCCATGCCCGTCACCTCGCTCTTTGCCGGCTGTATGGTGCTTGGCAGTGCCATGCTCAAAGCGCTGAATGTGATGAGCATTCTCAGCCTTTTCCTTGGCCTTCTCTTTATCATCATGGGCAACTACCTGCCCAAGTGCAAGCAAAACAGCGTGCTGGGCATCCGTCTGCCCTGGACGCTCCGCGATGAAGAAAACTGGTGCAAAACGCACCGTTTGGGCGGCTATACTTTCATTCTCGGCGGCGTCATCCTGCTGCTGGGCGCCTTCCTGCCGGGCAATGCCCAGCTGCCGCTGATGCTGATTGTGCCCTTCGCGCTCCTTTTCCTGACTGCCGTTTATTCCTGGAAGCTCAGCAAAAAGCACCTTTCCTGAATCCAAAAACAGACGGAGGCCCGTATGAAGCAATTTTTCAAGCTGTATTGGAAAACGCTTTTGTTTTTCGCCGTGATCGGCCTATTAGGCGGTTTCTTTACAGGCATATATCTTCTGGACAGCTATCCTGCCGATATCAGACAGCAGCTTCTCAACGAGCTGAGCTCCGCCGGTCTGGGGCAGCTGCCCGAAAATCTCCTTATGGGGCTCATTTCAGCCATCCAGTCCGCCGCATACGGTTTTGTGCTGGGCGCCGCCGGCATCTGGCTCGGCAAAGCGATAGGGCTTTGGAAGGATGAAAAGGCCCTGACGAAAAAGCCCCTGCTGCTTGCCGGCTGGATTGCGCTCGCCGGCGGTTTGAGCATGATTTTGTCTGACTTGCTGTTCTTCGGGCGCTATTCCGAAGCGATTATCCATTCCTACGCAGCCAAGCCCACCATTCCCTATATATTGGCGACAGTAACCTATGGCGCAGTGATAGAAGAAGTCATGCTCCGGCTTTTCACCATGTCGCTCATCGCATGGCTTGTGCACAAGCTGCTGGGCAGAAAAAAAGAAAAACCCGCAGCCGCCACGCTGATTGCCGCCAATGTACTTTCATCCCTTCTCTTCGCCGTCGGTCATCTGCCGGCAACATTCATCCTCCTCGGTTCTTCCCCCATCATTATTGCCAGATGCTTCCTGCTCAACGGCGGCCTTGGCTTGATGTTTGGCTGGCTATACAGAAAATATGGTTTGAGATATGCAATGATCGCGCACGGCGGCTGTCATATCGTATCCAAGCTGATTTGGCTTCTGTGGCTGTAACCGCGCAAAAAACAGCGCCTTTACGGGCGCTGTCTTTTTATTCTTCCGTTCTCCAATACACCTGATGATCGCGCGCCATCAGTTCTTCCGCGATCATCTCGCGGCGCAGGGTGCAGAAATCATCGTAAAAATCGGCGATAATCAGATTGACCTCTTTTTCGTCGTACTTTCTGCCCATCTCAAATTTCTGCACGATCTCCTCCAGCACGATGCGGCGCTTTTTGCGCTGCGCGGGGATGGATTTGAGCTTACCGTACTCAAAGAAGGCATCAATCACCTTCTGCCGGTACTGCTTATCGCGCTGCAGCTGCTGATCTGCCTCTGCGGATTTTTCCAGCAGAATATCCATCAGCCGCACGGAAAACACCTCTTTATTGAGCGAATACATGGTGTAATACTGATTTTTATAGCTGCTGACGGCTTTGGCCTCCAGCAGTTTTTTGAGGTGAAAGGAAATCGTGGGCGCGGTAAGATTAAGCCTTTCCGCCAGTCTTTCCACATACATATCCTCTATCGCCAGGGATTTGAGGATCTGCAATCGCGATTTATCCGCCAGGCATTTAAGCAGGGCAATCGCTTCGTTTTCGGTCATGTGTTTTCCTCCCGGTATTGTTCAAAGGCCGATGCGATCTCCTTGATCGCTTCAAGCTTGATGCGCTCGATCAGCACCTTTTGTTCATCCCCGTGCTGCTGCGCCTTTTCAAGCGACTGCGCCCAGGATGACGGAATCTGTTCAAGGCGAATCTGGAAAAATTGTAATCTGGCCGCTTCGTCGCTTCCGCATTGCTCTTTGGCCACTTTCCATACGCTACGGAATATACTATACATGTTTTCGCGCACTTTTTCAAATACTGCTTCATCCTTGCGGTGATCGCGCTCCAGCGCCTCCGCCTGCGCCTTGCATTTGGCGATGCGCTCTTCCAGAAACTGCATAAAGTTATCCATTTTCATTTCACTTCCTCATATATATTGCAGCCGCATTTTGATTATATAATAATCTTTCCAAAATTGCAATATCTATTTAGATAAATATAAAATTAAATCCGCAGAAGAAAAGCCGCATTACTGCGGCTTCTTTTCGTAATACGGAATCGTGAAATGAAATTCGCTGCCCCAGCCGGGCGCGCTGACCACGCTGATTTTGATCTGCATCTTCAGCAAAATCTCCTTGGCGATGGAAAGCCCCAGGCCGCTGCCCTTGGCGCCGTGGCTGGGATCGGCCTGATAAAAGCGCTCAAAAGCATGGCGCAC
>JAZQXQ010000410.1:0-1526 GCA_045632965.1 Clostridia bacterium | reverse complement strand
GGCCAGAGCCTTTGGCGCGGAAGCGACAATGCGCGTGCTGTGCGGCGCGCCGGTGCTGATGAACGACAGCGGTATGGTGTGGTTGGCAAAAAATACGCTGCCGGGTATTCTGGGAAAAGAGAACGTGCTGGATATGTCGCTCATGGGCGGCGGCGGATCGTCGGGCTCAGAGGACTTTGCCTGCGTAAGTCAGAGGATTCCCACGGTTATGCTGGCGCTTGCGGCAGGCGATACAAGGGATGGTTATCAGCAGGGGCTGCATCATCCGCAGACGCGTTTTGACGAAAGCGCGCTGCCGTACGGCGCGGCGGCGCTGGCAGGAATGGCCTTTGGGTATTTTGCCAAGAGGGATGCGTGAGGCGCTGGGGCAAGGGCACGCTGGATGAAATGGCCGGGGCGATACTGTTTTTTGCCCTGAGCGGGGCAGCAGTGTTTTCGTTTTCCTGCTATGCGGCGATGAAGGAAAGCGCGGTGCTGTACGGCAAAGGAAAAAGCGATTATCTTTTGATGACGGTGCAGTGCGCGCTGGGAATTGCGGGCATGGCGCTGCCAGTGTATCTGGACCGCAAATGGCAAATGAACCTGCCGGGCTACATATTTGCGCTGTTTTATGTGTTTTTGTTCTGCGCGGTGTTTCTGGGAGAGATTTTGTCGTTTTATTATCTGATCCGCCAGTGGGATACGATACTGCATTTTTTCTCCGGCATCATGCTTTGTCTGCTTGGGTTTGTGATGGCGGGATTGCTTGCGAAAAGAAGGATGATCAGCCCGCTGTTTGCCGCTGCCTTTGCGCTGTGTTTTTCTCTTTCGCTGGGCGCGGTGTGGGAGATTTACGAATATGTGATGGACGGGCTGCTGCGGATGAACATGCAGAAATTCAAGGATGACGGGCAAGTGCTTTTTTCAGGCAGGAACGCGCTGAAGGACACGATGGAGGATCTGATTGTGGATGCGTTGTCATCGGTGCTGACGGCAGGCGCGGGATATATCTGCCTGAACAAAAAGCGCGCCGATTGACAGATAAATGACAAAAGAATATACTGTTTGATGAGTATTTTTCATGGCAGCATGGTGAGGAAGTATGCTTGAGTATGTAAAAAACCTAAAGCGTTTAAGAAAGGTGCTTTGGGGAATTGTCATTGCTTTGCTGGTGCTGATTTTTATTTTTTCGGCACAGACGGGCGATTCATCCGGCGATACGAGCGGGATAATTACGCGCTTTATGATGCGGCTTGTGTATGCGGATTATGATGAAATGCCCTGGCGGGAGCGGCAGGAGCTGACGGAAAAATGGAACCTTGTGATCCGCAAGGGTGCGCATTTTTCGGAATATGCGGTGCTGGCCTTTGCGGTATGCCTGCTTTTGCACACATATCCGCTGAAGAAGCGCGCACTGCTTTCGTGGCTGGGCGCAACGGCATACGCCGTTACGGACGAGGTGCATCAACTGGCTGTGGCGGATCGCACGGGCTCGGTATGGGATGTGCTGCTTGACAGCGCGGGCGCGCTGTTCGGCATGGCAGTTG
>JAZQXQ010000409.1:0-3386 GCA_045632965.1 Clostridia bacterium | reverse complement strand
GAGGTTATCGACTGCGCGCTGTCTACCGGCGGTGATTTCGCCGAAATTTTCTATGAAGACCGCCTTAACAACAGGCTGAGCATGCGTGCCGGCAAGGTGGAAGGCGTCAATTCCGGCCGTATCCACGGTGCGGGCGTGCGCGTGTATCTGGGCTTCCAGGGCGTGTATGTGTACACCAATGATACCAGCCGCGAGGGCCTGCTGGCCTGTGCCAAGCGCGCCGCCAGCGCGCTGCATGCCGACAGCCGCATCACGGCAAAGCCCCTGGCTGCGCACGAGCATGTAAACATCCATCCCATCGATATCCGTCCTTCCGAGGCGAAGGCGGCGGCGAAGATCGAAAAAATGCGCGCTGCGCAGGGCGTTCTGAGCCAGTACAATGAAGTTGTGCAGGGCATGATCGGCTATTCCGACAGCGAGCAGAACGTGTGGATCGCCAACTCCGATGGCCTGTATACGCATGATCGCCGCACCTATTCCCGCTTTATGGTGCATGCCATCGCCAGCAACGGCACCGAAAACCAGACCGGCAGCGCGTCTCCCGGTGCGCACATGGGCTTTGAACTGTTTGATCATACTGTTGATCCCGAAGCTGCGGCGCATATTGCCGCCAAGCAGGCGGTCACCATGCTGCATGCGCCCGTGTGTCCTGCCGGCGTGATGCCTGTTGTCATCGATAACGGCTTTGGCGGCGTGATCTTCCACGAAGCCTGCGGTCACAGCCTGGAAGCCACCAGCGTGGCCATCGGCACCAGTGAATTTGCCGGCAAGCTTGGCCAGAAGATCGCGGCCGACTGCGTGACGGCCATTGACGACGGCACCATGCCCAACGAATGGGGCAGTGAGAACATCGACGACGAAGGTACGCCCACGACCAAGCTGGTGCTGATCGAAAACGGCGTGCTGAAGAACTACATGATCGATCGCCTCAACAGCCGCCGCATGCAGATGCCCATCACCGGCAACGGCCGCCGTCAGGATTATTCCTATGCGCCCACCAGCCGCATGCGCAATACCTACATTGCTGCAGGCAACGATGATGAAAATGAGATTATTTCCACCATGGGCGATGGTCTGTATGCCAAATCAATGGGCGGCGGCAGCGTCAATCCCGCGACGGGCGAATTTAACTTTGCCGTTAACGAAGGCTATCTTGTTAAGGGCGGCAAGATCGTGCATCCCGTGCGCGGCGCGTCGCTGATCGGCCGCGGCAGCGAGATTCTCACCAATATTGACCGCGTGGGCAAGGACATGCAGATGGCGCAGGGTATGTGCGGCTCTTTGAGCGGCAGCGTGCCCACCAACGTCGGCCAGCCCATGATCCGCGTGAGCAGCATTACCGTGGGCGGACGCTAAGGAGAAATGAAGATGGAAAAGACTGTTTTTATTAAAAATCTGCTCAAGGCCGCGCTGGACGCCGGCATTGAAGCGGCCGAAGTATATACCTCCTATCGCGACAGCTTCAGCGCGATGTGCAATAACGGCGAAGTGACCAGCTATCAGGTGGCTACCAAGGAAGGGCTTTCCCTGCGCGGTTTGTATAACGGCAAGATGGGCTATGCCTCTACCGAAGCGTATGACGACGAGGCTGCGCAGATGCTGGTGAACGGCGTGATCGAAGCCGCCACGTTGATTGAAGATGAGGACGTGCAGGAAATCTACGCCGGCGACAAGGAATATGTGAAGATCGACAATTACAATCCCGAGCTTGACAAGGTATCCGAGGATGAAAAGATCAAGTTCATGCTGGAAGTGGAGCAGAAGGTTAAGAACTGCGGCGACGAGCGCATCGTGCAGGTAGGCCGCACGGCGATTTCCACCTCCTCCAATGCCTCGCAGATTCAGAATACCTATGGCCTTGACCTGAGCGACCGCGATAATCTGGCCTTCTCGTATGTGATGGCCGTCGCCAAGGAAGGCGAGCGCGTAGCGACCGGTATGGGCATGGATTTCGGCCGTGATTTCTCCAAGCTCTCCAGCGATAAGATCGCCAAGGACGCTGTGGAAGAAGCGCTGTTCTATCTGCATGCTGCGCCCGTGCCCAGCGGCAATTACCGCGTGATCTTTGATAACCACTGCATGCCTGATCTGATGGGTGTGTTCGGTTCCATTTTCTCTGCCGAAGCTGCTCAGAAGGGTATGAGCCTGCTGGCCGGTCAGGAAGGTCAGATGGTGGCGGCTGAGTGCGTAACGCTGATGGATGATCCGCACATGGAAGGCGGCCTTGCCTCCACCGGCTTTGACGCCGAGGGCGTGGCGACCTACACCAAGGCGGTCATTGAGAACGGTAAGCTCAATACCCTGCTGCACAACCTCAAGACCGCGCGCAAGGCGGGCGTGAAATCGACGGGCAACGCCACCAAGCACGGCTATGCCGGAACGATTGACATTGCGCCCAGCAACTTCTACTTCAAGCCCGGCGAAAAGACGCTGGCTGAGATGATGGAAGACGTGGGCGAGGGCCTGGTGATTACTGAGGTTTCCGGCCTGCATGCCGGCGCCAATGCCATCAGTGGTGACTTCTCCCTGCTGAGCAAGGGCTATACCATCGAAGGCGGCAAGAAGGGCCGCGCGGTAGAACAGATTACCGTAGCAGGCAATGTCTTCACGCTGCTCAAGAACATCCGTGCCGTTGGCTGCGACCTTGAGTTCTTCGGATCCTCCATTGGCAGCCCCAGCATTGATGCGGGCGAAATGACGGTTGCCGGTAAGTAAATTGATTTGTGCTGCCCCAGGGAAAGCGTATTTCCCTGGGGTTTTCTGTATGCGGAGGCAATATGAAGCGCTTTGATTTATATACGGCCAGGGAAATAAAGCCTCGCGGCTGGCTGAAAAAGCAGCTGGAAATTCAGGCGGCGGGGCTCAGCGGGCATCTGGATCAAATATGGCCAGACGTGCGTGACAGCGCGTGGATCGGCGGCGAACGCGAGGGCTGGGAGCGCGTGCCCTACTGGCTGGATGGCTTCATTCCGCTGGCTTATTTGCTGGAAGATGAAGATATGATCGCCCGGGCAAAAAAATATGTGGATGCGATTCTTGCGGGGCAGCAGGCTGACGGCTGGCTGTGCCCATGCAGTGAAGAGGCACGGGAGACGTATGATACCTGGGCGCTGCTGCTGATTGGCAAGGTGCTGGTAAACTATTATGAGTGTTCCCAAGATGCGCGCGTGCCGGATGCGCTGTACAGGGCGTTCAAAAATTATTATGAGCTGCTGAAAAACGGAAAAATCCATCTGTTCAAGTGGGGCAAATATCGCTGGTTTGAGGGCTTTGTTGCGCTGAATTTCCTAAGCGACAGATATGGCGAAGCGTGGATTTATGAACTGGCAAAAATGCTCAAAGAGCAGGGTGCTGACTATGCGCAAATGACGGACTAAGGGCTGCGG
>JAZQXQ010000408.1:0-3007 GCA_045632965.1 Clostridia bacterium | reverse complement strand
CCGCCGTGCGCCACGCACGTCATGCGGCCGCCGGGGCCGCCGCCATCCACGATGACCGTGGTGTTGGCGGTGTCTTCCTTCATCATCACGCCAAGCATCGCCGTGCCCGTCATCAGACGACTCATGGCGGCAATCGCCACGTCGGAAGCATTGTGCAGATCGCCCGCTTTCTGCGCCATCTGGGTGGTGCGCATCAGCATAACGCGCGCTTCGCCATTGCAAATGGCCATGCGCAGCAGGGCATCGGGTTCATTGAAAGGCTGGTTAATCATTTTTTCTCCTTTGGCTTCACGGCCTTAATATGCCAGCGAACGTCCTTTTCCTTGGACGCGCGCCTGCTTTCTTCTCCGTAAAAGCGTATGGTGGTAAACCCGGCGTTTTCCAGGTATTTTTGCATTTCTTCCATGGTATGCGCGCGCTGGGTCTGTTTTTCCTCAAAGCGCGCATACGCATTATCCTCCTGACGCACAAAAATGGATAAATGCATATCCACCGTGCGGTTGCGGGGATGATAGGTATTCTGCCAGACGTAGCTTACATCCTCATCCTGACAGCCAATACAATTGCTGCCCAGAATGTTTTCAAGCTTGTACGGCGTGGAAATATCCAGGATCAGCGCGCCGCCGGGCTTCAGCGCCTGATACGCAGCGTGCAGGAACTTGCGCACACGGTCAGGCGTCGTCAGATAATTGAGCCCGTCGCAGGTGCACAGGATGGCGTCCTGCCGCCTGTGCAGCGAAAGCTTACACATATCCTGCTTGACAAAAGGCACCGTCACGCCGAGATTTCTGGCCTTTTCCACCGCCACAGAGAGCATCTCCTGGCTCAAATCAACGCCCGTCATCTGATAGCCCAAACGGGCCAGGCGCACCGTCAGCGATCCCGTGCCGCAGGCACATTCGCATACGCGGCCGCGCTTCACGCCGGCAGATGAAAGCAAATACGCATAATGCTGCGCCCACTTGTCATAATCGACGTTGTTCATCAGCCGGTCGTATACCGACGCGAATGCTGTATACATCAGCCCTTATGGCTCCTTTCGCTGCATTTTCATCTGTCTGACCAGCCCGCCCACGCGGCCCGTTTCCTTGGCAGACAGTCCGGCCCAGCCCACGCGCATAAGCTTATCCATCAGCCCAAGCTCCTGTGCCGCCCGGTATTTCAAAAACATTTCTTCGCCATGCGGATGCATTTTATCACCTCCGCATAGCAGTATGCGCTTTTGTACGCTTGCTTATTGAGGCAGATTGGCTGCGGAATTTTCTTCCTCTTCCTCATCTTCATCGTAGTCGTCGTCTTCTTCCTTGGCCAGGCCGCGGTTGATTTCAACGCCCTCGATGCGGGAGTTGATATACTTATCAAACACGCCGTTGGTGTAGGAGGCAAAGATGAAGCGCGTCATACCGTTGCCGATGATCACATAATACAGCGCCAGCGCCAGCAGGGCATAAAGCCAGCTGTTGCTCATGAACATCACCGCTATGCAGATAATGGCAGGCAGCAGCGCCGCCGCGCGCATGACGATATTCATCGGCAGGCGGGCAATGGCCATGATAAAGCCGTTCTTGATCAGCTGGCCAAAGGTCATTCTGTAAGAAATCATCAGCGGATACATATAAATCAGCGCCAGGAACCACACAAAGCCGACCACCAGGATCAGCATCTGCGGCAGCATGAAGATTAAGCCGTTGGTCGTCTGCATCTGCTTATAGAAATTAAATCCTACAAACAGCATATAGGGCAGCGCGCCGGTAATGGCAGAGACGCCCAGCGCCTGCTTCCAGTTTTCCTTGACCGCATCCTTGAAATCGGACCAGGCAAAGGCATGCTCGTCACGCGCCCAGTTGCGCATGACAAACGCCATGCCCGCCTGCGCAGGACCGGTGATGAGAATGCAGGGGAACAGCAGCATAAAAGTCAGCGCCAGCGCGCTGTTCACAGGCGTTGTCATGCCTTCGCTCGTCACATTGCCCGCCTCGTCCACAACCGGATCATACACAAGCGCGGTATATACTTCGCCCGTCGCTTCATCGGTCATTGTGGTCATGTTGCTGGCCGACACAAAGGTATTGACCATCATCATAATAACCAGCATCATCGGCAGCCACAATACAACCGTCGTCAGATTCAGACGGCAAATGCCCGACAAGCGCACGCGCAGCATCTCCCAGAAAAGCTGCCAGCGGTTCTTGGGCAGATCCTCTTTACGATAGTCGCCCTTGCCGCTCTTGCCGTAATAATAACTGTTCATCAAGCGTCCAAACATGTTCAAACCTCCAAAAGGACAAAATGCATTGTATATTATAACATATCTTGCGCCAAATAGAAAGAAAAGACGTGAAACAATTATACTTTTTGTGCGTCTGCGCATAATAAAAAGGCATATTTTTTCCTGCACAATGTAAATATTTCGCCGAAAATGCGGAAAGATTGAAAATCGCCGCTTTTCAAGGTATACTATCAGTGAATGATTTCACATTTTCCCATCCGGCAAAGGAGCATGTATGCAGCAAAATCAGGTTCGGTCTTTGATATACTCCCTCCAGCAGAATGTGCGCAAGGTGATCGTGGGCAAGGATGAAGCGATTGAATTGGCGCTCATCGCCCTTTTGAGCAAGGGCCATGTGCTCATCGAGGACGTGCCCGGCGTTGGCAAAACAACGCTGGTGGCGGCGCTGGCGCGCTCGCTTTCCTGCTCGTTCAAGCGCATCCAGTTCACCCCCGACGTCATGCCCAGCGACGTGACGGGCTTTACCATGCCCTCGCTGCAAACCGGCGAAATGGAATTCAAGCCCGGCGCCGTCATGAGCCAGATCGTCCTGGCCGACGAAATCAACCGCACCTCGCCCAAGACGCAGTCCCCTCTGCTTGAAGTGATGGAAGAAGGCCAGGTGACGGTCGACGGCGTGACGCATGCGCTGCCGCGGCCTTTCATGGTGCTCGCCACGCAGAACCCCGTTGATTTTGTCGGCCCCTATCCCCTGCCCGAAGCGCAGATGGACCGCTT
>JAZQXQ010000407.1:0-3510 GCA_045632965.1 Clostridia bacterium | reverse complement strand
GGACAAACCGGCAGCGAAGCCGACAGAGGCGCCCATTGACGAAGACGGCTCATATACTACCAAGGAAGATGTGGCGCTGTATCTGCATACCTACGGCAAGCTGCCAAAAAATTTTATCACCAAGAACGAGGCTGAGCAGCTGGGCTGGAGCGGCGGCGGGCTGGAAAGCTACGCGCCGGGCAAGTGTATCGGCGGCGACCGCTTTGGCAATTACGAGGGGCTGCTGCCCAAGAAGAGCGGGCGCACATATTACGAATGCGATATCGGCACGCTGGGCAAGAGCAGCCGCGGGGCCAAGCGTATCGTATTTTCCAATGACGGCTTGATTTACTACACGGATGACCATTATGAGAGCTTCACGCTTTTGTATGGGGAGGGGACATGATGAAGCGCGTTGTGCTGGATTTGCGCGGGTATGACAGCCGCGAGGCAGTGCATGCGTATCTGCAGGAGCAATTGCATTTGCCTGCGTGGTACGGGCGCAATCTCGATGCGCTGCATGATTGCCTGACGGATTTGCGTGAGGATATGGAAATTGTGCTGCATGTGCCCACGGCGATAGAGGGCTTCGCGCTGGGGCTGCGCAGCGTATTTGAAGATGCATGCGAGGAAAACCCGCATTTGCGTATGGTGAAGGAGGAAG
Organism: Clostridia bacterium; assembly: GCA_045632965.1. Classification (GTDB taxonomy): domain Bacteria; phylum Bacillota; class Clostridia; order Christensenellales; family Aristaeellaceae; genus SFMI01. The sequence goes on along the minus strand of JAZQXQ010000407.1, from coordinate 2,867 downwards.
AAAAAATGACGGTAAAGAGTGATCGTGAGGCGGCGTTCCCGCGCCTGTGCGCGCACCGCGGCTATAATTTTATTGCGCCGGAAAACACGCTGCCTGCCTTTGCGCTGGCGGCGAGCATGGGCGCGCAGGAGATTGAACTGGATCTGTGGCCGAGCAAGGACGGCGATCTGATTGTTTGCCACGATCCGAAGGTGGAGCGCACGACGGGCTGCAAGGGCATTGTCAGTGAAATGACCACCAAGGAAATCCGTCAGCTGGATGCGGGCAGCTGGTTCTCGCCCGCCTTCAAGGGCACAAAGCTGCCCCTGTTTGAAGAGGTGCTGGATCTGCTGGCGGGCAAGGTGATTTTTAACATTCACATCAAATCGCCTACGCGCACCAAGGTAAAGCACGAGGTGATGAGCCAGCGCAATAAGGAATGGGCGAACTTTTACAACAATCATATCGAGACGTATCCGCCGCTGCCGGTGGGCATTGAGCATGTGGTGGACGCCTACGAGGAGCGTCCGCTGATGCCGTATCCGGAGAAGGATTTCCGCAAGATTATCGATCTGCTGGATGCTTACAAGTGCCGCGAGATGGCGTACATCGCCGGCGAAAAGGATGTGCTTTTCACCGCGCGCGAGATGGCGCCGGACATTGCCCGCTGCTGCCTGGAAGGGCACATGAACTTTACCATCGTTGAGCACGCGCTGGAATACGGCTGCAAGAAGGTGCAGTTCTGCAAGAATCTCACCACGCAGGCGATGATTGACAAGGCGCGCGCGAACAATCTGATCTGCAATCTTTTCTGGGCGGACAGCGCCAAGGAAGCCAAGGCGTACATGGACATTGGCATTGATTGCATTCTGACGAATAATATTGGCGTTGTGAAGGCGAATTTGGAGGGGTGAGGGGAGAAGTTCGAGGGGCCACTTTTAAGGTAAAAGCGCCCCTCGAGCTCCCCCGAAAACCAGCTTTGTTGACGTAAAAGTTTGACACAGGCAATACGAAAAAGAGAGCCGGAAACCGGATGTGAAAGCAAGCTTTTCCACCGATTTTGACTCTCTTTTTCTGCGCGCTTCGCGCGCACGATTGCGCAAGCGCAATCGGCCTGCTGCGGGGTAGCATCGCCGTTTCGCTGCGGCGAAACGAGCGGGAGGGTAACGCCAGCTGCGGCTGGCTACACCTCATCCGGCATCCTACGGATGCCACCTTCTCCTCAAGGGGAAGGCATTTCGCTTGTCGGCTGCCCAAAAGGCTTCCCCTTGAGGGGAAGCTCCGCCGGAGGCGGTGATGAGGTGTAGCTGCCCGCAGGCAGCGTTATCCTCGTTCCTTATCCCGCGCCGCAGCGCGACTTCCCCGCTCGTTTTTCCGCAGAAAAACGGAGGTCACCAGCGCAACCCGTACCAAAGGAAACAGCCAGCTTCCAATACAAACGCTGCCTTCTTTGTTACTTTCTTGGGCTCCAAGAAAGCAACGTCCTCCTTCGTCCCTCCCTCGTTCTCTTTTTGTACTTACCATCAAAAACCATTGCAGTGGCCGAAAAAAAGTCTATAATAGATTGTATCAAACAACAAAGGATGACTTCCCATGCCAAACTTCAATTTGCCGGACAGCATTTTTGAAAAGGCTGCCGCGCAGTTTTCGACTCCCTTTTTTCTCTATGACGAAGCGGGCATCCGCGCCGCCATCCGCAAATTGCGCGACGCCTTTGCCTGGGCGCCGCGGTTTATGGAGTATTTCGCGGTCAAGGCGCTTCCCAATCCGCGTATCCTGCAGATTTTTGTTGACGAGGGCTTTGGCCTTGACTGTGCCTCGGAATGCGAATTGCTGATGGCCGAGCGCGTGGGTGCGCAGGGGCGCATCATGTTCAGCGCCAATAACGTGCCCAAGGGCGAGTTTGGCCATGCGCATCAGCTTCGGGCGATCCTCAATCTGGACGATATCACGCATATCGAGCAGATGGCGGAGGAGTGCCAGAGCATCCCCGAAACCATCAGCCTACGCCTCAATCCCGGCGGCGGGTTTATGTCGGATAACGCAATCATCGGCAAGCCCGAGGAAAGCAAGTACGGCTGGACGGTGGCGCAGATGAAGGAAGGCCTGCCGCGCCTCAAAGCCCTGGGCGTAAAGAAATTCGGTATCCATGCCCTGCTGGCCAGCAACGCGCAGGAGAATGGCTATTATCCCGCGCTGGCGGAGCTTTTGATGCAGACGGCCTATGATTTGGCGGAGGAAAGCGGGCTTACGCCGGACTTTGTCAATCTTTCCGGCGGCGTGGGCATTCCCTATCGTCCGGGCGAGCCGGGGCCGAATATCCCGCAGATCGGCGAGGGCGTGGAAAAGGCGTACCGCCGCATCTTCGGCGCGCCGCACAAGGATAATGTGGGCGTATGCACCGAGCTTGGCCGCCACATGACGGGCCCGCACGGCTGGCTTGTGACGCATGCCATCCACCGCAAGGATATCTACCGCAAGTATATCGGCGTGGACGGCTGCTCCGGGCAGCTGCCGCGGCCTTCTATCTACGGCGCGTATCATCATATTTCCGTGGTGGGCAAGCGCGATGTGCCGCACACCGAAGTGTACGACGTGGTCGGCTCGTTGTGCGAAAACAGCGATAAGTTCGCCATTCAGCGCGAGCTGCCGCCGATTGAGATGGGTGATCTGCTCTTGATCCATGACGCCGGCGCGCACTGCTATGCCATGAGCCATAATTACAACGGCCGCCTGCGCTGCGCGGAGATCCTGCGGCGTGAGGACGGGACGTATCAGATGATCCGCCGCGCGGAGACGCCGGAAGATTATTTTGCAACGCTTTTGTGAGGAAACATGGAAAAGACGAAGGAAAAGCGGCGGTCGCTGCAGTGCAAGGTGCATCCCCT
>JAZQXQ010000406.1:0-1931 GCA_045632965.1 Clostridia bacterium | reverse complement strand
TTTACCTGTACATTGGTATCACCCTTTCTGTGACTATAATATACCATAATTGACAGCTTTTGCATAGATGGCGGAATGTATAAACTTTCGCAGCCTATCCGTTGACATTTTTTAGCAATAGGGAGAAATTGCTTTCAAGCCCTTTACAAGCCGTTCCTCTTATGGTATGATGTATCTGTTGGGCGGTTTTTGACCAGTCCAATTATTTTTTGCCAAATTATTGTCGCTGCGCCCATCCCCCGCCTGAAAAAACCGCCCCGTTGTCCGGAGCGGTTTTGTTATTCAATTTCAATCCAATATCGTCCGACAATCACATGATGCTTGGGCGACATAACCCGTCCCTCCAGCACGCCGCCATTGGCGATGATCGTCTTTACGCTGGCCACATTCTCATCGCCTGCCGTCAGCAATACGCGATTGATCCCCAGCTTCCTGCACTCCGGCAAAACAGCACGCAGCATTTCGGTCGCATAGCCTTTACGGCGCTCCGAAGGACACACCGAGTAACCGACGTGTCCACCCCAAGTAGCAAAAGGCTCTGTATGCGTATGGCGGATATTGATCATGCCAACAATTTTATCGTCCGACTGACGCACATAGATAAACTGCGATGAAGAGGGTTTGCCGTCCGGCACAGTTGCAGGATTCGCGCAAAGCACCGTGTAGCGCAGCCATTCTTCCGGATCCTCTATCTGCATCAAACCACCCGAACCGTGCATCCAGTCAAGGCAATCGGCAAATTCCTCCCGATACGCCCTGATCTGCGATACATACTTTTCATTTGGCTTGAGCAGTACAAACCCTTCCATTTCTCTCACCTCTGTCGGATTTTTTCAAGATTATAGCAAAAAGCCGCATAGAAAGCAATAAAAAACGCTCCGGATTTTTCGGAGCGTTTTTTCTTTTTTAGTCACGCTTGAGCGCAGAGTCAAAGGCAAAGGTTGAAGGCTCAAAGTTGATCTTCTTGGTGAACTCATACGCCTCGGTCGCACCGAACATACGGTCCATGCCGCTGTCTTCCCACTCCACGCACAGCGGGCCGTGATAGCCCATCTGGTTCAGCTCGCGGATGATGCCGTCAAAGTCCACATCGCCGTGACCCAGGGAAACAAAATTCCAGCCGCGGCGGGTATCGCCAAATTCAATATGAGAGCCCAGGATGCCCGCCTTGCCGTCGCGGCGGATCTTCACATCCTTCATGTGCACATGATATACGCGGTCGGCAAAGTCATGCAGGAAAGTCTGCGGATCCACGCCCTGCCACAAAAGATGGCTGGGGTCAAAGTTCAGTCCCAGCGTCGGGCGGTAATCGATGGTCTCAAACAGCTTTTTGGTGCTGTAATAGTCAAAGGCGATCTCGGTGGGATGCACTTCCAGCGCCAGCTTCACGCCGCATTCATCGTATACGTCAAAGATGGGCGTCCACAGTTCCTTGATCTTATTGAAGCCCGCGTCCACCATTTCCTGCGTGGTCTGCGGGAAGGAATACCACCACGCCCAGATGGGAGAGCCCAGGAAGCAGGTGACAACCTTGACGCCGAGCAGCTTGGCCGCCTTCGCCACGTTCTTCATTTCTTCGATGGCCCATTCGCGGATGGCCTCGGGATTGCCCTTGCAGTCCGCCGGCGCAAAGTTATCAAGACGCGGATCCCAGTTATCGCCCACGCACTGACCGATCAGATGCGCGGAGATCGCGCCAATGTGCATGTCATACTTTTCAAGCGTGCCCAGCACTTCGTTGCGATATGCTTCGCTCTCAATGGCGCGGCGCACATCCAGATGCGCCTGCGTGGCAATCTCGATGCCGTTGTAGCCGATTTCGTGCATCACCTTGCACAGTTCCTCCAGCGACAGATCGCCGTACTGACCGGAGCAGATATTGACAGGACGCTTCATAATCGTTTCCTCCTTGACCGTTTAAAACGGATATA
>JAZQXQ010000405.1:0-2384 GCA_045632965.1 Clostridia bacterium | reverse complement strand
TAGAATACGCCCTGCCAGCCCGTGACGCCGATGAGCAGGGGAGAAAGCAGATACATGGCGATGGTGCCGATGGAGGAGCCCCAGCTTACGCGCACCACGGCGTAGGAATAGAGATTATCATCCAGATTCGCCACGAGAATTTTGACGATGGGCGGCCACATCATAGCCTGAGCAAAGCCGTTGATACCCCAGAGAATGGCCATAAGCATGGGCGAGGAGGCCAGAAGCGGGAAGGCGAAATTGATCACCGTGGCGGTGATCAGACCCGTCAGGATCAGATTCTGCGGCTGCACGCGGTCGCCCAGCATGCCGTTGACAATCTGGCCCACGCCGTAGGTAATGGACAGACAGGTTAGCGCCACGGCCAGCTCCGTGCGCGAAAAGCCCGTGGCGGTGACGACTTCGGAGATGACCGCCGAGAGGTTAATGCGGGTGACGTAGCTGGAAAAATAGATGAGCATCAGAATCCAGGCGAGCTTCTTGCCGCCGATGGCTTTCGTGGTCGACATACGGTGTCCTCCGTGAAAAATGCTTTTTTCATCATACAGAGAATGGAAGCTTTTGTCAATCAAAAAGCAGCTGCGACAATTCGCTTACTTTTTCCAGTATATGCCCGCCGGCGCAGCCTTTGCGCATAACGGCGCGCATGCTTTCGCTTTCGTACGCCCACAGCGCGGCGGCATAATCGCAGGCGGCGGCGCGCGCCATATCAAAGCCGGGCTTTAAATCATCCACCATCAGGATGTCCCGGGGCTTCAGCTCGAACCGGCGCATGATTTCCTGCAGCGGCCAGGGATGAGGCTTTTGCTTGTCGGCGCCGATTTCCCAGCCTAGCGTCAGATCGGGCGCGGGGAGCCGGGCGTGCTCATAATCGCGCAAAACAAAATGCGCATAGGAATGCGACACCACGCACACAAGCCCGCCTTCGGCCTTCTGCCTGCGGATGATATCCGCCATGCCCGGGTGAAAATTAGGGATGGTGCGCGCAACAAAGGACTGCCAGTTTTTCAGCTGCCAGTCCATTTCTTCTTTGCTGAAGTGCAGGATGTCGTAGCACAGCTTTTCAAAGCCGGGGTCGAAATTGAGCTGCACGTATTCGTCCAGCGATAATTTCACATCCGGGTGCAGATGGCTGAGCGTATTCATGAAGGAGGGGTAGTGGATGCAGGGCGTGCTCATCACGGCGGTGTCGTCGTGATCGAGCACCAGGCAGCGGTAGCGGGTCATGTGGCAGCTCCTTGATTGGTGAATGGGGGAAACGCCGTCTGCGGACGGCTGCACCTCAGCGGGTAGCGCCTCGCAAGGCGCGTTACTCGTTTTGTTCACACGGCGGCAGGCACAGCGTGATGCGCGTGCCCACGCCTTCGCGGCTGATGATATCAAAGCAGGCAGAATGTGCATCGGCAATCCATTTGGCGATGGCCAAGCCCAGCCCCGTGCCGCCCTGGCGCGTGCGCGCGCGGCTGGAGCGGTAAAAGCGCTCAAATACGTGCGGCAGATCTTCCTCGCGGATGCCGATGCCGTTGTCCTGCACGGTAAAGCAGCTTTCGCCGCGCTCGTTGATGAAGGCGCGCAGCGTCACGCGTTCATCCGCGGCGGAGTAGCGCACGGCGTTTTCGGTCAGGATGCGCGCGCATTGCTTGAGCATGCCCTTGTCGCCCAAGGCGTACACCGGCGCGGTGTTTGCCAGTAAAAATTCACGGCTTTCATCCACCAGACGCATTTCCTCGCAGATTTCCTGCAGCATGGCGCTCAGATCAAAGCGCGTCATCTCCAGCTGCTGGCGGCCGCTGTCGCCGCGGGCGAGGAAGAGCAATTGCTCCACCAGCCGCTGCATATTGTCAGCCTCCTTGCGGATGGCGGCGATGGCCTCGTCGCGCACTTTTTCGTCGTTTTTGCCCCAGCGGTCGAGCATGTCGGCATAGCCGCGGATGACGCTGATGGGCGTGCGCAATTCGTGTGAAGCGTCCGATACAAAGCGCGTCTGCTGGCGGTAGGCCTCGTGCGTGCGGCGCAGTAGGCCGTTAACGGCGTCCTCCATGCCCTGCAGATCGCGGTCGCCCGTTTCGATGCGTGCATTTTCGCGGGCTACGTCAATCTGCAAAATGGCTTCTTCGAGATCATGATATTTGCGCTGGTCGAAGGATTGATCCAGTGACTGCGCCGTTTCTGCCATGCGGTAGAGCGGCGACAAAAGCTTTTGCGTGCGGCGCTTGCCCAGGCGATACTCGGAAAGGAGAAAAATCACCTGCACGCAGAGCATGGCGATTGTCAGATGCATCACAAAAGTGAAATATCTGCCGCCGTCGATCGTTGCGCCTTGCCCTGAAAGCATCTTCTTCGTCCAGCGGTGACTGCTCTTGACAAAAATCCGTTTCACCGCC
>JAZQXQ010000404.1:0-1688 GCA_045632965.1 Clostridia bacterium | reverse complement strand
ATAGATTTTTCATGGGTACTCCTTTCTTATCGGAAGGTCGCGCGCCAGTCTTCCAGGGCTTTCACGCGCTCTTCCAATGTTTTTTCGATCGGTGCGGCGAGGGGCAGATCATGGCCCTCCGCCTTCCACCAGGCTTCAATGCCGTCGGCAATGGCGCAGGCGATCTGCTGCGGATGCTCGTGCACAAATTTTGCGTCCGCGATGTTGGTGTTGCCGTAGCCAAGCTCCAGATAGCAGCCAGCGCCGGGGCAGGCGGCGGTTTCGGTGGCGACATACTCGCGGGTGGAGGTTTTCGCATCGTAAATGGACGACAGGGCATCGGCGATGGCTGTGCACAGGCGCTTGCTGCTCTCTGCGCGCTCGCCGTGCCTGGCGGCGGGATACATGGCCTGAATGCCGCGCACATTTTTATTGCCGTTGGCGTTGGTGTGAATGGCTATGTGCATGTCGGGATTGTGCCGGTTGAGCTCCGCCATGGCGTCGCGGGTGGATTGCGCAGCCTTTTCTTCCGGCCAGCGCTTGCGGTATTTTTTATCGGCCATGAATACCGCATGCCCGCGGGCGGTGAGCTCCGCTTGCAGCGCTTCGCCGACGATCCAGCAGTGCTTCATTTCGCAGCACATGTCGTCCGTGCAGTGAAGCGCGCATTTTTCCTGATGGTTCTGGTACAGATCGCAGCTTTTGCGGCCGTCAAGGGCGCAGGCCTTGCTGTGCGGGGCGGGACGGATGGAAATCTTCATGCTGCGCCCTCCTTACTGCATGGACTCCACCATAACGGTGTTGTCGGAGGAAATGGTCATGGAGATCATGGATACCGAGCCGAAAATGGCGGCGACGAGCGAGAAGAGGATCACACCGTCGGCAGCGCCGATCAGCGGAATGTAATAGGTATTCATGAGGACGGCGTATACCATCTGTCCGCCGGCCAGCGCGGCGAGGATTTCGTCGTAGGTTTTGTCGCTTGCGAAGGTTTCGCCGTCGTCGCTGGTGATCTGCGCCAGCAGAATGCCGCTGCCTCCTCTTGCAGGGCCGGAAAGGCCGGCTGCGGCCTCCGCGCGGGCAGCGGCGGCATTCACCTGCTCGATGATGCCCATTTCCGGCTCGTCGGGCGCGTCATTCAGGGTGTCAATGCCCTCCGTCATGCTGCCGAAAAAGACGGCGGTGTTCGCCTGCCCGTCGCCGTTTGTCAGCGTGATCATGCACTTGCAGACGCCGGGAACGAGTGTGTCGGCAAGCAGCAGGGGAATATGCAGCGTGTGCTCCCGAAGCTCAAAAGCATGCGCGTATTTATGGCCGTCCGCGCGCTCAAAGGCCACGGAGGGCACAGCATCCGGCCAGATTTTGAGGTAATCGCCGACGTCATAGGTCAGGTGCACGGCGTGCTGCTCTGCGCCCGACGCCCAGATTTCCGTGCAGGACGGGCGCAGCGGAATGTATTTGATGGGGTTCATGAGGCCTCCTTATTTGTATTCAACCGTCAGCACGGGCGCGGGGTTGGTCTCATCCAGAGGACGCTGCTCCACGATCAGAGACTTAGCGGGATTGTACGGGATGTGCCAGTTGCCTTCGCCATCGATAGAGCCACCGGTGAACAGAAGGGTGTCCTTGGCGATTTCAAAATTGTATTCAACGCAGTCATTGGTACTAAAATCATTAAAACCGAGGTAATTGGCATCCCAATTCATGGA
>JAZQXQ010000403.1:0-1900 GCA_045632965.1 Clostridia bacterium | reverse complement strand
ACCAAGTCACAAAAATGCTTTTCCTTTTGCTTGGTATCTTCTTCTGCTATGGTCAGCAATTCATCGCCAGACAGCAGTTCATCAATTGTTACCCTAAAAAACTTTGAGATTGCTTTCAAAGAATCAATATTTGGATATCCTCTGCCTGACTCCCATTTTGAAATGGCAGTTCTGGACACAAAAAGAACCTCTGCAAGTTCTTCTTGAGTAAGTCCTTTTTGCTTTCGGAGTTTTTGTAGTTTTTCATTAAATTCCATAATAGTTGCTCTTTCTAAAAAAGCCGATATACGACAAATTCAAGTCGAATAGATTGTATCAAATTGCTGTGTATATATCAACCAATATAGAAAAAGCACGATGGTTTCGTATCAAAACCATCGTACTGATATGGTCGGAGTGGCGGGATTTGAACCCGCGGCCTTTTGGTCCCGAACCAAACGCGCTACCAAACTGCGCTACACCCCGAAATAAAAATGGAGCCAATGAGGGGACTCGGACCCCTGACCTGCTGATTACGAATCAGCTGCTCTACCAACTGAGCTACATTGGCACACCGACATACCGTCAGCCCATATATTATAGCAAACCGAAAATAGAAAGTCAATCATTTTCTTTGCATTACTGCCACTTTTTACGCAAGAAAAACCCGCCGGCTGCCCGGCGGTAAATGTATGCGGATTATTCGAGCCCGTGCTCGCAGTACATGCAGCGGATTTCTCCGTCCGCGCTTTTCAGGAAAACATGCTTGATGCCCTGCTCCACCTGCGTGATGCAGCGGGGATTTTTGCAGCGGTATTCCCCTTCGATGCGCTCATCCTGCACGCCGGAAATGTACGCCTTGTCCTTTTCATCCAGGAGCTTTAAGATCAGCGCCATGCGGATGATCTTGCCGTACCACGCCTGCTTGAAATAGCACGCGCGCGGGTCGTCATCCACATCGGTGGAGATTTCGTTGACGCGGGGCAGGGGATGCATGACGATCATATCCTCTTTGGCCAGCGCCATCTTGGCGGGATCGAGCACATAGCTGTCCTTAAGACGCAGGTACTCGTTTTCGTCAAAGAAGCGCTCACGCTGGATGCGCGTCATATACAGCGCGTCCAGGCAGCCGATTTCGTCCTCCAGCGATTCCACCTCGCGGTAGGGCACGCCCTTGGCGGAAAGCTCCTTGAGGATATGCTCGGGCACGCGCAGCTCCTTGGGAGAGATCAGCACAAACTCAACGCCTTCATAGCGGCTCATCGCCTCAATGAGAGAATGCACCGTGCGGCCGAATTTCAGATCGCCGCACAGACCGATGGTCAGATGATCCAGCCGACCCTTTTCGCATTTGAGCGTCAGCAGGTCGGTCAGCGTCTGCGTGGGATGCTGATGCCCGCCGTCGCCCGCATTGATGATGGGAATCTCCGCGCGGCGGGTGCCCGCCAGCGGCGCGCCTTCCAGCGGATGACGCATGGCGACGATATCCACATAGCAGCCCGCCATGCTGATGGTGTCGCTCACGCTTTCGCCCTTGGCGGCAGAGGAAGAATTAGCAGAGGAAAAGCCGATCACATGGCCGCCCAGTTCGTACATGGCCGCCTCAAAGGACAGACGCGTGCGGGTGCTGGGCTCAAAAAACAGCGTAGCCAGCTTCTTGCCCTCGGCGCGGTGCGCGTAAGCGGCGGGATTTTTGATGATATCCCCCGCCACGCTGAGCAATTCGTCAATATCTTTTACCGTAAGATCGGTAATGCTGATGAGATGACGCATGTAAGACTCCTTACTTATTCATCCAGCTTTCGTCGGAGGGATTGTTGCGGAACTTGATCAGGCGCTCGCAATCTTCCTTCTGGATGTAGCCTTCTTCGGCGGCCACTTCCACCAGGGTGTCGAGGTTGGACAGGCTTATGTTCTTCAC
>JAZQXQ010000402.1:0-2915 GCA_045632965.1 Clostridia bacterium | reverse complement strand
CGCATCCGCGCGGAGCCGCCGAGCTTTCGGATGTGGATATCACCGCACTTAAATCCCTGTGGCTTGACAGCATGTGCGCCCTTGGCGTTGATACTGAGGGCAATATCACAGGCGTACAAGCCGCATTCCTGCACGAGCGTGTGAACGGTGAGCCGCAGCCCGCCGTTACGCCCATCTACTCACTCAAGCGTCTGCCGCAGGGACCCTGGATGGATGAAATTGAGCTATCCGACAAGCGCGTCATGGAAGGCGATGACAAACAGATGACAGACGCGCCCGAGCGCGCACTGCTTGTCGGCATTGACAGCGAAGAATCGCTTGATGAGCTTGCCGCCCTTGCCGAAAGCGCAGGCGCCGTGATTGTCGGCCGTTCTTTCCAGCGCAAGCAAAAGCCGGATACCGCCACCTACATCGGCAGCGGAAAAGCAGATGAACTTTCGCTGGATGCGCAGGCGCTGGAAGCCGACCTGATCATCGTCGATGACGAGCTGACCGGCGCACAGATTCACAATCTGGAAGACATCACGCGTGTCAAAGTGATTGACCGCACAACGCTGATTCTGGATATTTTTGCCCAGCGCGCGCGCACGGCAGAAGGCCGCCTGCAGGTGTCTTTGGCGCAGCTTAAATATCAGTCCGGCCGCCTGATCGGCCAGGGCCTTGTTCTGTCGCGTCTTGCCGGCGGCATCGGCACGCGCGGCCCCGGCGAAAGCAAGCTGGAAATTGACCGCCGCCGTATCCGTGAGCGCATCACGCTTTTGCGCCCAGAGCTTGACGAGCTTGAAAAGCAGCGCGCGCTGCGCCGCAAGGCCCGCGAGCGCAACGCCATCCCCGTAGTCGCACTGGTTGGCTATACCAACACCGGCAAATCCACGCTGCTTAACAAAGTAACGGGCTCCGATGTATACGTTAAGGACAGGCTGTTTGCCACGCTTGACGCCGTTTCCCGCAATGTGCAATTGCCCGACGGCGGCGAATATCTGCTGGTGGATACGGTCGGTTTCATCCGTAAGCTGCCGACCGATCTGGTAGAAGCCTTCCACTCCACGCTGGAAGAAGCCGCGCTGGCGGACGTCCTTCTGATTGTCAGCGACGCTTCCTCGCCCGATATGATGGCACAGCACAAGGTGGTTGAGGAAGTCCTTGAAAAGCTTGGCGCCACCAATCAGCCGCGTATTGACGTGCTTAACAAATGCGACGTCGCACCGGAAGAGGACTTCCCGCCGCTGCCGCATGCTATCCGCATCTCCGCAAAGACGGGCGAAGGCCTTGACAAGTTATCGCAGGCCATTGCACAGAATCTCAGAGCGCGCGAGCAAAAGATCGTCGCGCTGATTCCCTTTGATAAATATGCCATGATTGCCGAAATGCGCGCCATGGGCCGCGTGCTTAATGAGGAATACACCGACGAAGGCACGCTCGTGACCGCTATGCTGGATGCCGCTGCCTACGGTAAGCTGCTTGCGCGCTATCCCGGCGTTCTGGATGGTAACAACGCATGACCACGCAGCTTTTTTCCCTGCTTTTAGCCCTGCTGAACATGTTATCGGTTTCCGCCATGCACTTGTCCGATCCCATGGCACTTGGCGAATATATGATTCTTGTGAACCGTGATTATACGCTCAGCAGCACGTACGAGCCGCATGATCTTGTAAAGCCAGACGTTCGCAGCGACAGCAGCGCCATTCTCATGCGGAAGGAAGCCGCTTTGGCACTTGAAGCGCTGTTCGCTGCTGCGAAGGAGGAAGCAAATCTTACATTGATCGCCGCCTCCGGCTATCGCAGCTACCGTACGCAGGAATTGATTTACCAAAGGAAAATCAAGAATACCGGCAGCGTTGAAAAAGCGCAGCGTCTCGTTGCGCCGCCCGGCGCCAGCGAGCACCAACTGGGCCTTGCCATGGATATCAAGTGCCCGAGCGTGGATCATCTCAACGCTTCCTTTGCAAATACAAAAGAAGGACAATGGCTGCGCGAAAATGCGCATCGTTTTGGCTTCATCATTCGTTATAAAGAAGAGTGGACCGAAATCACCGGCTACGCGTACGAACCCTGGCACATTCGCTATGTGGGAGAAACCCATGCGCAAATGATTTATCAGCTGGATATTCCGCTTGAAGAATATATCTCCACCCTGCGATTGATTGCACAAGATGAGTATCTGAAAGGAAACTAAGACCCGCATGAAAAAAATCATCTGTCTCTTTTGTCTTTTCATCATGCTCCTTCCTCTTGCTCATGCCGAGGAAGAAATGCCGTCATGGGAATATCCGATCGATCCGCTGATCCTTGAAGATGTTTCCGGCTATCTCGTCCTGACCAACAAGAGCTCCCTTCTGCCCTCCTCCTTCGTACCTAACGATCTTGTGAACGTATCGCTCAAGCGCGAAAACGCCTGTCAGCTGCGCGAGCCGGTGCATAACGCGCTTACAGAAATGTTCAACGCCGCCAAGGAAGAGGGCTACACGCTATACGTCAAAAGCGCGTATCGCAGCTATCAGACGCAGAATACCATGTATTACAACCGCCTTGAACGCCTGGGCTACGACGACGGCCTTGTTGCCTATCCCGGCTCCAGCGATCATCAGACCGGCATGGGCGTTGACGTGCTCAATTACACCTGGATGAAAAAGGACGGCATGAATTACCGCTTTGCAGAGGAAGCCGAAGCCAAGTGGATGGCCGCGCATTGTCATGAATACGGTTTTGTTATCCGCTATCTCAAGGATAAGGAAGACGTTACCGGCATTGATTATGAGCCCTGGCATCTGCGCTACGTGGGCGTTGAGATTGCCACCTATATGATGGAAAACTACCTGACGCTCGAAGAGTTCACCCTTGAATGGCAAGCCTATGTGCAGCAGTTTGAAGCCGCCGGTCATGATTTCAAAGAATACTGCAAACAGCTCAAAGCC
>JAZQXQ010000401.1:0-2885 GCA_045632965.1 Clostridia bacterium | reverse complement strand
GTATTTGGCACGCAGTCGCTGGGGCAGACCATCCTCGGCCCCCGCGCAGGCATTGAGCGCTACAGCCGCGAGGATATCCTCGCCTTCCGCAAAAAGCATTACAGCCCCATGAACGCGTGCGTCGCCATCGCGGGCAATTTTGATTTTGCGCATGTGCATGCGCTGATGGACAAATATTTCGGCGCATGGGACGGCAATTCGGGCGAAATTTTCCCCGTGAACATCGCCAATCAGCATCCCCGCACATTGACGGCGGATAAGGACACCGAGCAGGTGCACATCTGCCTTGGCTACACCGGCAAGCCCACCGGCCACAAGGATATTTTCCCCGTGGCGGTGTTCAACAGCGTATTGGGCGGCGGCATGTCCTCGCGCCTGTTCCAGCGCATCCGTGAGGAATCCGGCATGGCATACAGCGTGTACTCCACGCCCTCGTATTATCCTCACTGCGGCGAATTCTGCATCTATGCCGCCACCTCGCCCAAGAATATCCGCGCGGTGCTCGATCAATTGCAGGAAGAAACGCTTCTCATGATCGAAAAGGGCATGACGGAAGAGGAATTCCGCATGGCCAAGGCCCAGCTCAAGGGCGGCTTCATCCTGGGCCAGGAAAGCGCCTACAACCGCATGAACAGCATGGGCAACGCCATGATCCTGCAAAACCGCCTGATCCCCACCGACGAAACGATTGCCAAGATCGACGCCGTCACACAGGAGGATGCCCAGCGCGTCGCGCGCGAAATCCTCACCGGCGCCGTTTCCCGCGCGTTCGTCGGCAAGAACATCGATAAACTGCTCAAATAATATACGGAGGATGCATCCATGGACAGACTCGACGAAATCTTCGCCATGCAAAAAGCACTCAATGACGACATCATCACCCGCCGCCATCTGGAGGGCATCAGCGATACCGAGTGGATTCAGCGCCAGACGCTGGCCATGCTCTCCGAAATGGCCGAGCTGCTCAACGAAGTAAACTTCAAATGGTGGAAAAATCCCAAGCCCGTGGACGAGCACGCCGTCAAGGAAGAATTGGTGGATATCCTGCATTTCTTCGTCTCCATGTGCCTGCGCGCCGGCATGACGCCGCAGGAAATGTACGACATCTACATGGAAAAGAACAAGGAGAATTTCAACCGCCAGCTGGGTCTGAGCAAAAAGCCCGGCTACGAAGCGCCCAAGGACTGACACGCAATGATACGCCCCCTCATAGGATGGACTGACCATCCGGTGAGGGGGATTTTTGATGAACATATTCATACCCGGCGATGACGCGCGCATGCTTTGCGTCAGGGAAGAAGCACGCTTGCGCGGACACACGCTTTCCGCGGCGGAAGACTGCGATATCGCGCTTTTGCCGCTGCCCGATTCCACCGCTGCCGCCGCGGCATTATTGGCGCTGTCTGGCAAAGGCCGACTTGTCCTACACGGCAGGCTTTTGCCTTCACAGAAAAAAGCGCTGATGAACCGCGGCTGGACGCTCAAAAACATACAGGAAGACGAAGATTACATCCGCAAAAATGCATTGATTTCCGCCGAGGGTGCGCTGCATGCGGCCATGTCGCGGGTGGATTTCACTTTGCGCGGCGCGCTTTGTGCGGTCGTGGGCTATGGACGCATCGGGCGAGAATTAACACGCCTTTTGCTTGCCTTGGGCGCGCAGGTGCACGTCGTCGCCCGGCGTGAAGCATCGCGGCAGCAAGCGATGCATGACGGCGCGCGCACGTACGATATTGCCGAAATGCCGCAGGCTTTCAGCGGCATACAGATGCTTTTCAACACCGTGCCCAGCCACATCATCACTCCGGAAGCGCTGCGGCGGCTGCAGCCCGGTGCACTGGTGATGGAATTATCTTCGCCGCCCTATGGCTTTGACATGGAAGCCGCCAAGGCTCTGAAACACAACGCCGTATTGGAGAGCGGCATCCCTTCCCGCTACGCGCCGCGCACGGCGGCAAGGCTTTTGATGGAGCATTTGGAAGCAGGTGAATCGCATGGCTAAACTGCGCATTGCCTACGCGCTGACGGGATCGTATTGCACATTCTCGCAGACATTTGCACAGATGGAAAGGCTCGCTCGGGCGGGCTATGATCTCATCCCCGTGCTTTCCTACAACGCATCGCAGGTGGACACGCGCTTTTTCAAGGCAAGCGAGGTGATTGATCGCTTAACCGAGATCACCGGAAAAGCACCGCTCATGACGCTGCCTGCCGTGGAGCCCCTGGGGCCCAAGCACCTTTGCGACGCCTATATCATCGCCCCCTGCACGGGCGCATCGGTCAACAAAATGGCTGCCGGTATTTTTGACACGCCGGCGCTGCTGGGCGCAAAATCCTGTCTGCGCAATGATTTGCCCGTGCTTTTGTGTCCTGCGACCAACGATGGTCTGAGCACAGCCGCAGCGGGCATCGGCAAACTGCTGAGCACCCGCGGCTTCTACTTTGTGCCCTTCGGTCAGGATGACCCGGTCAACAAGCCGCGTTCGCTGGTGGCGCATTTTGATCTGCTGCCCGAGGCCTTGGCTGCGGCACTGGCGGGGACGCAGATGCAGCCGATATTGGTGTGATGGGGAGGGAACGGTGGGAAGGCGGCTTTGGAGCCCAAAGCCCCTTCCCAAACCCATCCCGAAAGGCAGTTTTGTCGGCGTGAAAGTTTGACGCAGGCTATATGAAAAAGAGGCGAAAAACCGAATGCGCGAGCAAGCCCGCTCCTCGGCTTACGCCTCTTTTTCTACGCGCTTCGCGCGTACGATTGCGCAAACGCAATCGGCCTGCTGTTCGGCAGCATCGCCGTTTCGCTGCGGCGAAACGAGCGGGTTGGTAACGCCAGCTGCGGCTGGCTACACCTCATCAGTCGCCTTCGGTGACAGCGGATACAATTCGGC
>JAZQXQ010000400.1:0-5417 GCA_045632965.1 Clostridia bacterium | reverse complement strand
GCGGCACCTTGCGCACAAGTCAACAAAGCCGGCAGTCCGCAGAGCTTGCTCTGCGGGTTTGCTTTAGCAAACTGAAAAAGGGAATTGAAGCCGAAGGGGGAGCTTGCTCGCACACTCGGATTCAGTTCCCTTTTTCAACCAACTGCCGCGACAAATACGCAGCCAACTTCCAACCCAAACGCAGGCTTTCGGGAGAGCTCGAGAGGGGCTTTGGCCTCCCAAAGCCGCCTCTCGATCATCTCCCCCTCATCACTTCAAAAACAATTCCACCACCGGCACCACGCACCCGGGCTTCAGCACCGGCAATTCAATCACCAGCAGATCCTCCGCCTCCGTACGGCCCTCGCTGAAATGCTTCACTTCGCGCTCGGTGAACTTCAGTTCGCTCGCATCGTGCAAAAACTGCGCATAATCCACCTTGCCGGCAAAGCCCGGCAGCTCCAGATAAGCGAAAGGATATTCAAGCAAGTGCACATACAGCCGCTTGCCGTCCTCGCTCTGCGTCAGGCAGCAGCCATTAGGCGCCGGAAATTCGGGCTCCGCCATCGTGCAGCCATAAATGGACCGGCTGTTATACTTCATCCAGTCGGCGTATACTTTGAGCGCCTTTTGCGCGCGCTCGTCAAAGTATCCGCGTGCCGTAGGCCCTACGTTCATCAAAAGATTGCCGCCCAGCGACACCGTCCTGATCAGCATCTGAATGAGCATTTCGGGCGATTTCCAGCTTGTTTCGTCGCGGTAATACCCCCAGGAGCCCGAGAACGTCTGGCACGCCTCCCAGGTCAGCAATTCGCCCGTCTCCTTGTGGCGCAGCCAGCTCTGGGGCTGATACTGCTCCGGCGTCCAGATATCCTGCTCAATCTCCGCGCGATTGTCAATGATAATGCCGGGCTGCAGCTTTCGCGCCAGGGCGATCAGCTTTTCGGATTCCCAATCCTCCTTGCCCTTGCCGTTAAGATACGGGCGCAAGGGATCCTTGTGCTTTGAATAGGAAAAATCAAACCACAGAATGTCGATCTTGCCGTAGTTGGTGAGAAGCTCCGTTACCTGAGAGCGCATATACTGCGCATAGCATTTCATATCGCGGCCTTCATTCATCTTTGCCGCATCCGGGTGATTGCGCTGCGGATGATTGACGTCTATCGTGAAATCGGGATGATGCCAGTCAATCAGCGAGTAATAAAAGCCCACGCGCAGGCCCTCGGCGCGGAACGCATCCACAAATTCCTTCAAAAGATCGCGGCCCGCCGGCGTGTTCGTGCACTTGTAATCGGTATACGCGCTGTCCCACATACAAAAGCCCTCGTGATGCTTGCTGGTGAACACCGCGTATTTCATGCCCGCCGCCTTCGCCTGCCGCGCCCATTCGCGCGCATCGTAAAGATCGGGATCGAAATATTTGAAATACGGCGCGTAATCCTCGTCTGTCATTTCCTCGCGCTTTTTGATCCACTCATGCCGCGCCGGCATGGCATACAGCCCCCAATGGATAAACATGCCAAAACGGTCATGCCTGAACCATGCGGTATCCCCCGGCGTCTTTTTCACCTGATAGCTGGACATATTTTCAGCCCCCTTTGCTACATCCATTATAAATTCCCCGTCCCCGTCTGTCAACGCGCATTGACAGTGGAAAAATTGCTGTGCTATACTGAGCGCAAGCATATAAAGGGAGCGCCGAAATGAAAGCCATCATCACCGATCTTGACCGCACGCTGCTGCGCACGGATAAAAGCATATCGGATTACACGCTTCGCATCCTTCAAAAATGCCGCGAAAGAGGCATCCTCCTTTTATCTGCCAGCGCAAGGCCGGCGCGGGATATGCTGCGCTTTCAGGAAATGCTGTCGCTTGACGCCTTTGCTGCCTCGTGCGGCGCGGTGATCATGCTGCCGGATGCAAAAACGGAGTTTGGCATCCCTGCCGCCGGCGGTGAAAAAATCCTTCAAAAGCTAATGCAATTCCCCGACGTCTTTCTCTCCATCGAAACAAGCAAAGGGCTCTACTCCAACCGCGATATCCCCCTTTGGCAGCCCGTGGTCTACGACCGCTTTCCCGCGCTGCCGGAAGGCATTATCCTCTACAAAATCCTCGTCAGCAGCGAAAGCAGCACGCTGTATGAAAACATTGAAAGCGCCCTCACGCCCGACGTTTATTACACCCTCGCCGGCGAAAGCCTGCTCCAGATCATGAGCACATCCGCCACCAAATGGCAGGGGATCCGGCACATGCTCAAGCATTTTGGTATTTCCCCCGCCGACGCCGTGTACTTTGGCGACGATAACGACGATATCCTGCCGATCAAAAACTGCGGCCTGGGCGTGGCTGTCAGCAATGCCATCCCCGCGGTTTTAAGCGCCGCCGATCAGATTACAGGCAGCAACGATGCTGACGGCGTAGCTGCATTTATTGAAAAACACATCCTGTAAGGAGGCATTATTATGTTTCATGACGTCCGCGATATTTTGAGAAGCAAGCCCCTCATTGCCGCGCACCGCGGTGTATGCGGCGGCAACATCCCCTGCAATACGCATGAGTCTTTTGAAATCGCCCTGCATCAGGGCGCCGATATCATTGAACTGGATGTAACGCGCAGCGAAGACGGCAAAATGTTTGTTTTCCATCCCGGGATGGAGCCGGCGCATCTGTATTCGCCCTACTCCATCAAGCGCCTGCCCGCCAAGGAAGTGGAGCACCTGCGCTACGTCAATATGGATCACACGCCCACGCAGTATGGCGTCACGCGCTTTGAGGAAGTGATGGAGCAGCTGCGCGGCCGCTGCTATATCAATGTGGACAAATTCTTCATGTACATTGAGGAGCTTGGCAAAATCATCCGCGATTTGAAGATGCAGGATCAGGTGATCGTCAAGACCTACGATTCGCAGGAAGAATTCAAAACCATGGAAGCATACGCCGCCGACATGCCCTACATCGTCATCACAAAGCATGACAATTTCACCGACGATCTCCTCCGCCGCAATCTGCGCTACGTCGGCACCGAAGTACTTTTCAGCAATGACACCCACGGCCTTGCGCAGAAGGAATACATCAATTACATGCACGACCGGAAGTTACTGGTGTGGGTCAACGCCATCGTGTATAACTACCGCTCGGTGCTCGCCGGCGGCCACAACGATGATATTTCCGTCGTCGGCCGCGAGGACGAGGGCTGGGGCTGGCTGATCGACCGTGGCTTTGACATCATCCAGACAGACTGGACGCTGCCGCTGAAATTGTATATGGATAAACGCTAAGGAAAAAGGACACGATACAAAATCGTGTCCTTTCTTTTACCATGCCGCATTGAACAGCAAATCCGCAATATATCCGCACACGGCATAAATGCCATAGGCGTCTTTTCCGTATGCGCCGGTGCTGAAAACCACCACGCCGTCGCCCGTCACGGGATCGTAAGCGATCAGATTGTTTTCACCGTAGGCGCTGCCCGTGTGATAATAAAGCCCGTCTCTGCCGTACATATCCATGCGGTAGCGCAGCGGCTGCGCCTGATAGAATTTATTATTGGGCACAAGCTCATCCTGATAGGCTTCCAGCGCCTCAACCACCTGCTCGCTGAGGATGCGCTCGCCGCCGTAGCAGCCATCCATCGCCAGCATGGCGACGATCTTGCCCATGTCATACGCGCTGATATGATAGTTGCCGGCAAAGATAGAATTATTCACGCCCACGCCGCGGGAATGAACGGTGGTCTGCGCCTCTACCGAGAGAAAAACATTGTGCGCCTGATCGTAAACGGCAGCCGTCAGTTCGGGGTTCTTCAGATCTCCCGCCCAGAAGGAGCCGTCAACGCCCAGCTGCTCGGCAAACGCCTCATTCAGCACCTGATCCATCGTTTTGTTGTTCGCGCGTTCAATCGCCAATCCCAGCACATAAAAGGGATAATTTCTGTAATACCAGTTTTTAATCTGCCCGGAGGGATAATAAAGCGAGCACTTGCTGCTGGTCAGATGCTTGCGCATATCCTCATACTTGCCGCTGTCCACCTCGGGCGGGGCAATGGACGACGTGTGCGTGAGGATCGAACGGGCGGTGATCACATCCTCCTCATGCCGGCGGTAGATTTCAAAGCCCAGATACTGATCGATGCTTTCATCCAGGTTCATCAAGCCCTTTTCCGCCGAAACATGCGCGGCAATCCCCACCAGCACCTTGGAAATGGAGGCCACGCGCACAATGCTGTCCGCCGTCATGGGCACCTTGTAGCGAACCGCATCGCCGTATGCAAAGGTATCCACCACCTCGCCGGCACGAATATACGCCACCGAAACGCCCACCGCCGCATATTTTTTGCCGATAGCATTGATCTGCTTTTGCAGTTCATCATGCAGCGGCGTATCCTGCGCAACCGCAGCCATCGCCTGCGGGCAGCAAAAGCACAATATCATCATCAGACATATCAAACGCTTTTTCACAGTCATTCCTCCTGCCGTTAACTTTATTATTATATTAAAAAACAGCGGCACCGTCAATGACCGGCGGTGCCGTGCGTTTCGCATTTTTGGATTGTTCTGTCCGCAAAAATCGTATATAATAAGGATCATCTTCAAATACAAAGGATGAATTGCATGAACCGCATCAAAGAAACCTTCCGCGAAAACACCAGCTACAAAGCGCTGTTGATTTCCATCCTCATCACGGGGCTGGCCTACGGCCTGTATAAGGGCATGCTGGATAATTATCTGGCCGAAGTCGTCAAGATGGGTGAAATGGACCGCGGCGTGACGGAATTTTTCCGCGAGGTGCCGGGCATTCTGCTGGTGTTCATACTGGCTGTTTTTTACATGCTGTCGGCTGAAACAATGTACAAAATCGGCGCAGTAATTATGCTTATCGGCATGGGCATGCACGCCGTTCTGCCGCCGGATAAAGTGCTGGTGACGCTGTCCATCTGCATGTATTCCCTGGGCGAACACATCCAGCTGGGCATGAAAAGCACGCTGATGATGGGCTATGCCAGGCCCGGCCGCGGCGGCACAGCCCTTGGTGTACAAAGCTCCACCAATCAGATCGGCACGCTCCTTGGCTATCTGGTGGTCGTGCTGGTGTTTTCGCTTGCAATGCATAATCCGCCCTATCGCCTGTTTTTCATCCTTGCCGCGCTGTTATCCGCGCTTGGCGTCTTTTTCTGTCTGCGCGTATCGGGCAAAAGCGAAACCGACAATACCAAGCGCCGCTTCTATTTTCACAAAAAGTACATCAAATACTACATGCTGGAAATGTTCTACGGCGCGCGCAAACAGGTATTCATCACCTTCGGCCCCTATGTGCTGATCCTCTTTTACGGCGCCAACGCCGCCACCGTCAGTCTGCTCTTTGCCATCTCTGCCGTCGTATGCTTCTTTGCTTCGCCCGTTGTCGGCCGTATCATCGATAAATTGGGCTACAAGGTGGTC
>JAZQXQ010000399.1:0-5518 GCA_045632965.1 Clostridia bacterium | reverse complement strand
CGGGCTGATGGGCAAGCCGCTTTCCGATTGCGTACGTATTCAGTCTACATCCGGCACCACCGGCCGCCGTGTTGTCGCTTTTTATACCCAGCACGATATTGATTTGTGGGAAGACTGCTGCGCCCGTGCCATCGTCGCCGCCGGCGGCACGCGCGATGACGTTGTCCAAGTGGCCTACGGCTACGGCCTGTTCACCGGCGGCCCCGGCCTCAACGGCGGCTCGCACAAGGTTGGCTGCCTGACGCTGCCCATGTCGTCCGGTAATACCGATCGTCAGCTGCAGTTCATGACGGATCTTGAAGCCACGATCCTCTGCTGCACGCCCTCCTATGCCGAGTATCTGGCCGAAACCATCCATGAGCAGGGCCTGCGCGACAAAATCAAGCTCAAGGCCGGCATCTTCGGCGCCGAAGCGTGGAGCGAAGAAATGCGCCACGATATCGAAAACAGCCTGGGCATCAAGGCGTATGATATTTACGGCCTGACCGAAACCACCGGCCCCGGCGTGTCCTTTGAATGCTCCGAGCAGACGGGCATGCACATCAACGAAGACCACTTCCTGGCCGAGATCATCGATCCCGAAACCGGCGAAGTGCTGCCCGAAGGTGAAAAGGGCGAGCTCGTTTTCACCTCACTCACCAAGGAAGCCTTCCCGCTTTTGCGCTACCGCACGCGCGATATCTGCGTGCTTACCCGCAAAAAGTGCTCCTGCGGCCGCACGCATGTGAAGATGTCTAAGCCCATGGGCCGCAGCGACGACATGCTGATCATCAAGGGCGTCAATGTCTTCCCCTCGCAGATCGAAACCGTGCTGCTGGAGCAGGGCTATCCGCCCAACTATCAGATCGTGGTCGACCGCATCAACCATTCCGACAAGCTCGAAGTGCTGGTTGAAATGGCACCCGACAAGTTCTCCGACTCTCTGGCCGATATCGCCGAGCAGGAAAAGGCGCTCGTTGAGGCGCTCAAAAACATGCTGGGCATTTATGCCAAGGTCAAGATCGTATCTCCCAAGTCCATCGCCCGCAGCGAAGGCAAGGCTGTGCGCGTGATCGACAAGCGCAAGATTTAAGGAGGCGAAAACATGAACGTGCATCAGATTTCTGTATTCCTGGAAAATCGCGCCGGCCAGCTGGCGGAAATCACCGGCGTGCTGGCTGAAAACCACATTGATCTGCGCGCCATCTCCATCGCCGAGACCGCCGATTACGGCGTGCTGCGCATGATCGTGGACGACGCCGAAAAAGCGACCTCCATCCTTCTGACCCACGGCTACATTCTCTCCATGACGCCCGTGACCGTCATCGCTGTGCCCGATCAGGTGGGCGGGCTCGCGCCCGTGCTTTCCATCCTCGCCGAATCGCACATCGACATCGAATACATGTATTCGCTTTTCACCCACAAGGAGGGTCAGGCATACATGGTTTTCCGCATTTCCGACGAAGAAAAGTTTGCCGCCAAGCTTACTGTGCACGGCATGCATCCCGCAACGAAGGAAGAACTGGGACTGAAATAAGGGAAGATGTTGGAAAGCGCGCCAAAAACCGGGTACGGACGCACTTCGTTTATTGACTTCATCCCGCGCGTATGCTATAATTTTAGGTATCCGTTGGGCTGCAGTGATTTTTCTGCAGCCGGATGAAAAAACTTATTGGATAGGTGGATTATTATGAAGAGAATTAAGACGCTGGATACCCGTAATCTGTGCGAAAGCGCGAAGAACGGCGGCTGCGGCGAGTGCCAGACCTCTTGCCAGTCTGCCTGCAAGACCAGCTGCGGCGTTGCCAACCAGCCTTGCGAAAAGGCCAGCAAGTAAGCTGCCGGTTACCTAAAAGCTGCCGCCTTATCGGGCGGCGCTTTTATTTGGCGTCACTCTTTGATATAAACGGAGGAACACATGCTGCATCAGTATAAGCTCAACGGCTACAATATCGTCCTGGATACGTGCTCGGGCTCCATCCATGCGGTGGATGAAGTGGCGTATGACATGATCGCCATGTTTGAAACAGCGACCAAGGACGAAATCGTAGAAGCCATGCTTAAAAAATACGAGGGCCGCGAGGATGTGACCCGGCAGGATATTCTTGACTGCCTTGACGACATCCAGGCCCTCAAGGATATGGGCAAGCTCTTTACGCCCGATACCTTCGCCCCGCAGGCGCACACCCTGAAGGCCCGCACCGGCAATGTGGTAAAGGCGCTGTGCCTGCACGTGGCGCACACCTGCAATCTCAACTGCGCCTACTGCTTTGCCAGCCAGGGCAAATACCACGGCGACCGCGCGCTGATGAGCTTTGAAGTGGGCAAGCGCGCGCTGGATTTCCTGATTGAAAATTCCGGCACGCGCCATAACCTTGAGGTGGACTTCTTCGGCGGCGAGCCGCTGATGAACTGGGATGTGGTAAAGGACCTTGTGGCCTACGCCCGCACGCAGGAAAAGAAATACAACAAGAACTTCCGCTTCACCCTCACCACCAACGGCATGCTGATTGACGATGACGTGATCGACTTTGCCAACAGGGAGATGAGCAACGTCGTTTTGTCCCTGGACGGCCGCAAGGAAATCCACGATCGTCTGCGCGTCGATTACGCCGGCCACGGCAGCTATGACCGCATCGTGCCCAAATTCAAGCAGCTGGTAGATGCCCGCGGCGGCAAAAATTACTACATGCGCGGCACCTTCACCCATGCCAATCCCGATTTCACCAACGACGTTTTCCACATGGCGGACATGGGCTTTACGGAGCTGAGCATGGAGCCCGTCGTCTGCGCTCAGGACGATCCCGCCGCGCTCACGCCCGAGGATATCGAAGTGGTCAAGCGCCAGTATGAAATCCTCGCCGAGGAAATGCTGCGCCGCGAAAAGGAAGGCCGTCCCTTCACCTTCTATCATTACATGATCGATCTGACCGACGGCCCCTGCATTTACAAGCGCATTTCGGGCTGCGGCTCGGGCACGGAGTATATGGCCGTTACCCCCTGGGGCGATCTGTATCCCTGCCACCAGTTCGTGGGCGAGGAAAGCTACAAGCTGGGCGACATCTGGAATGGCGTCACAAACGATCTCCTGCGCGAGGAATTCCGCGCCTGCAACGCTTACGCGCGTGAAGAGTGCAAGGACTGCTGGGCCAAGCTTTATTGCTCCGGCGGCTGGGCAGCCAATGCCTTCCACGCCTCCGGCTCCATCCGCGGCGTGTACGAGCCCGGCTGCGAGCTTTTCCGCAAGCGCATGGAATGCGCCATCATGATCAAAGTAGCTCAGGACGAAGCGAAGGAAAACGAATAATGCTAACGCCCATCGTTGATTTTGTGCGCGCCTATGCCGCATCGGATACCGTGCGTCTGCACATGCCGGGGCACAAGGGGCAAAGCTTTCTTGGCTGCGAGCAATATGACCTGACCGAGATTCACGGCGCGGACGCGCTGTATGAAGCGGACGGCGTCATTTTGCAAAGCGAAGAAAACACCGCCCGCCTTTTCGGCACGCAGCGCACGCTCTATTCCACCGAGGGCTCCAGCCAGTGCATCCGCGCCATGCTGCATCTGTGTCTGCAGCTGCGCCAGGAAAATCAATCCCGCACAATCGTCGCAGCGCGCAATGTGCACAAGGCCTTTGTCTACGCCGCCGCGCTGATCGGTTTTGATATCAAGTGGCTGTGGCCGGAAAAAACGACTTCCCTTTGCTCCTGCCCGGTATCGGCTGCGGATCTTGAGCAAACGCTCTCCCGCCTGCCGTCTCCGCCTGCCGCGGTGTATGTCACCAGCCCCGATTATCTGGGCGGCATGCAGGATATCAGATCGCTTGCGGACGTCTGCCACGCGCACGGCACCCTGCTGGCCGTTGACAACGCGCACGGCGCGTATCTGCATTTTCTTGATACGCCGCTGCACCCCATCGATTTGGGCGCGGATATCTGCTGCGATTCGGCGCATAAAACGCTGAACGTGCTCACCGGCGGCGCGTATCTGCACATCAGCCGTCGTCTGCCAGCTTCTTTTGCGCAGCAAGCCAAATCCGCCATGGCAATCTACGGCTCCACCAGCCCGTCGTATCTGACGCTGGCTTCGCTTGATCTGTGCAATGCGTACCTGGCCGGGGATTACCCGCAGGATTTGCGCGAGACGATCCAAAGGATCGATGCGCTCTGCGCGCAATTGCGGGCAAACGGCTGGAAGCTTTCGCACGACGAACCTCTCAAAGTGACGATCCACTGTGCTGACGGCCGCATTTTGGCCGAACAGCTGCGCGTGCACAAAGTGGAATGCGAGTATGCCGATCCCAACGATCTGGTGCTGATGTTCACGCCGCAAAACAGAGATGCGGATTTCGCCCGCGTGCTTTCGGCGCTGACCAACGCAAGCCTGCCGTCGCGTCCAACTTTGCCGCTTCCCGTCGCGCAGCAGGCAATGTCTGTGCGCGAGGCCATTTTTGCCCCGCAGGAAATCATCCCGGCAGAAGCGTCTCTCGGCCGCATCTGCGCCGCGCCGACGGTCGCGTGCCCGCCCGCCATTCCCATTGTGGTATCGGGCGAAGTCATCACGAAGGAAGCGCTTGATATTTTCAGCTATTACGACGTAAAGGACGTCGCCGTCGTCAAATAAGAAGCCGCCAAGGAGGATGTTTGACATGAACCGCATCACCAGCGTGAACCTGGGCAATTTCCTCAAAGATTATGATCTGCCGGATTCGCTGAAGGCCATCAAGGACGCCAGCTTTGACGGCGTGGATTTTTCGCTGTGGTATTATTCACAGAAGGACGATGCGCCGCTGAGGCAGGACAATTGGCGCGAATGGGCGCAGCATGCCAAAGAACTGCTGGATCAAAACGCCCTTTGCGTGCCGCAGGCACATGCGCACTGGCGGCATGACGGGCAGTTGGAAAAGGATTTTTCCTTCCGTCAGCCGGATGAGCTCATTCACCGCAATATCGAAGCCTGCCGCATCCTCGGCTGCGACAAGCTGGTTTTCCATCCCATTCAGCACTTTTTCCCCATCGAAAATGAGCAGGAAACCCGCCAGAAGGTATTGGACGCCAATGTGCAGTGGTTCTCTGCGCTGCTGCCCACTGCAGAAAGATTCGGCGTGCAGTTGCTGATTGAAAACATGTTTGACTACCAGCATGTTCAGTCGCCCGATGCGCCGATGATCCCCATGTCCCGCGGCGAGGATATTCTCTACGTCATCGAAAAAATCAATCATCCTCTGATGCAGATTTGTCTGGACACCGGCCACGCCAACATTGCCGGCGCCGACGTGCCGGAGATGATCCGCCTGTTTGGCTCGCATCTGCGCGCGCTGCATCTGCAGGATAACTACGGCAAGATTTACCCCATTTACGAGGATATTCACCAGTTCCCCGGCACCTGCGGCCTGGACTGGAAGGAGATTTTCATCGCGCTGAAGGAGACGGGCTGCGACGCTTCGCTCAACATGGAATTGAGCGCCAGGCTCGCCGGGCAGCCGTATGAAATTCAGAAGATCCGTTTGAGCAGCGGCCGCGAGGTAATGCTGAAAATG
>JAZQXQ010000398.1:0-2856 GCA_045632965.1 Clostridia bacterium | reverse complement strand
GGATTCGTCGCGGACTGCGCTGTGTTCGCGACGGCTTTTCTTTTGGAAAAGCCATCTCTCACGCGCTCCGTCGCTCCTCCTTTTCGCGGAAAGGCACGCTGGCTGCGGCTGCTCGGTTGTAAACGCCCCTCGCGACGCCTGCGCGGCGCTACCACCTTCCCGTGGGGTTACGGGGAACGTCGCGGACTGTGCTTCGTTCGCGGCGGCTTTTTTCTTTTGCAAAGCAAAAAGCCATCTCTCACGCGCTCCGTCGCTCCTCCTTTCCGCGGAAAGGCACGCTGGCTGCGGCTGCTCGGTTGTAAACGCCCTCGCAACGCCTCCGCTGCGCTACCAACTTTTTGCGGGGTTACGGGGAACGTCGTGGACTCTGCTTCGTTCGCGACGGCTTTTTTTATTCCCGCATTGCCTTTTCTTTCCATCTGTGCTATTGTGACATTGGCCATTTCAGAATAAACAAACGAATCGAGGTATATATCATGCGCGCACGAGATTTGGGTTTGCCTTTTGAGGGCGTTTGCGGTACGTTTAATGCTATTACCGATGTGCCCGGGGTGGAGGTCGGCTATTCCACCATCATTCGCGGTGAATCCAAGGCGGATAACTGCGTCGATTCCGATTTTGCCCGCACGGGCGTTACCGCCATTTTGCCGCGCGGCAAGCAGCGCAGCGCGCTTTTCGCCGGTCATGCCGTGCTTAACGGCAATGGCGAAATGACCGGCTTGCCCTGGGTGGTGGATTCCGGCTTCGTGCACGGCCCCATCATGATTACCAACACCAATTCCGTGGGCATCGTGCGCGACAGCACCAGCAAATGGATGCTGCAAAACGACGCCTATCCGCAAACGTATAATGAAGGCCGGGTTGTGCCGGGCTTTGGCTTTTTCTATCCCGTGGTCGCCGAAACCTTCGACGGCGTGCTCAACAACATCAACGGCTTTCAGGTGAAGGAAGAAAACGTGTTTGAAGCGCTCAATTCCGCGCATGGCGGCGAAATCGCCGAGGGCTGCGTGGGCGGCGGCACGGGCATGATCTGCCATGGCTTCAAGGGCGGCACGGGCACGGCCTCGCGCAGGATTTTCTCCTCCTGCGGCGAATACACCCTCGGCGTGCTGGTGCAGGCCAATCACGGCGCGCGAAATGAACTGAACGTCAAGGGCATCCCGCTGGGCAGAGAGATCCAGGGCTGCGAAAAGGTGACCCGGCAGCTTTCGCCCGAGGAAGGCGCCGGCTCCATCATCGTCATCATTGCCACCGATGCGCCCTTCATGCCCTGGCAGCTGAATAAGATCGCCCGCCGTGCGGCGCTTGGCATCGCCCGTCTGGGCGGCGGCAATCACTCCAGCTCCGGCGATATCTTCCTTGCTTTCTCCACCGCCAACGATCACGCCTTCGCCCCCGGCCCCAGCAAGATCGATTACATGCCCGATACGCACATCGACCGCTTCTTTATTGCCGCCGCGCAGGCCACGGAGGAAGCCATCATGAATGCGCTGGTCGCCGCCGAAACGATGGAAGGCCGCAACGGCAACACTGTCTATAAAATGCCGCACGACCAGGTGCAAAATATCCTCAAGAAATATCAGAATGTCGCCGACTTCTACGGCGCAGCCAATGCGTAACTGCCGGACCGCGGACAAGGCTCGTCCGCGGTTTTTCTTATCTGGTTAAAATTCTTCCGCCGTTATTAATTTCTTGGATAAATGCCGAAAAATTCTCAAAACATCTTGATTTTATTCGTGTTTTTGAGTACAATAGCATCGTGGGTCTGGATAAATGTTCGGATTTTTCCGCATCCGGCCGCATTCACACAGTTTCTCATTACCCAACTTTAAGGAGGACACTCTCATGAAAAAGTTCGCGGCTCTGCTTCTCGTGCTGGTTCTGTGCCTGGGCAGCTTCTCTGCCATGGCCGAGCGCGCTCCCATCGCCAAGGAAGACATCAAGGTTGGTTTCATCTTCCTGCATGACGAAAACTCCACCTACGACCTCAACTTCATCAACGCTGCTAAGGAAGCCTGCGACAAGCTGGGCATCGCTTACGTTATGAAGACCAACATCCCCGAAGGCCAGGAGTGCTACGACACCGCCATGGACCTGGTGGATGACGGCTGCAACCTGATCTTCGCCGACTCCTTTGGCCATGAATCCTACATGATCCAGGCCGCCATGGAGTGCCCCGAAGTTGAATTCTGCCATGCTACCGGCACCAAGGCTCACACCGAGCAGCTGGCGAATTACCACAACGCTTTCGCTACCATCTACGAAGGCCGCTACCTGGCTGGCGTTGCCGCCGGTATGAAGCTGAACGAGATGATCGCCGAGGGCAAGATCACCGCCGAACAGGCCAAGGTTGGCTACGTTGGCGCTTATCCCTATGCCGAAGTGAAGTCCGGCTACACCTCCTTCTTCCTGGGCGTCCGCTCTGTTTGCCCCTCCGCCACCATGGAAGTGACCTTCACCTACTCCTGGTACGATGAGGCCATGGAAAAGGAAGGCGCCGAAATGCTGATCAGCCAGAAGAACTGCGTTCTGATCTCCCAGCATGCTGACTCCATGGGCGCTCCCACCGCTTGCGAAGTTGCCGGCATTCCCAACGTGTCCTACAACGGCTCCACCGTTGCCGCCTGCCCCAACACCTTCATCGTTTCTTCCCGCATCAACTGGGCTCCCTACTTCGAAGTGATCATCAACGCTCTGCTGAACGGCGAAGCCATCCCCGCCGACTGGACCGGCAACATCGAGACCGGCTCTGTTGAGCTCTCCGCTGTGAACGAAGCCGCTGCCGCCGAAGGCACCGTCGCCAAGAACGAAGAAGTGAAGAAGGGCCTGCTGGATGGTTCCATCAAGGTCTTCGAC
>JAZQXQ010000397.1:0-10069 GCA_045632965.1 Clostridia bacterium | reverse complement strand
GCTATCTCAAAGACACACCCAAGCTTGCGCATTTTCGCGGCATCAGCCGCGTCACCGCCACACTGTGCAACGAAACAGGCAAGCTCCCCCTCATCTGGTACAATCAGCCGTGGGTCAAGGATCAGCTTTCCGCTGAAGAGGAGCTTCTTCTTTACGGCAAGCCCGAGCGCGACAAAGCAGGCAGGCTGCACATGAACAGCCCGCGCCGCGAAAAAACACAGGCGCTGATTCCCGAATACACTCCGCCCGCCGGCTTCCCCGCCAAGGTTTTTGCCGATCTTATCCATCAGGCACTCACCGAGCTTGACGCCTGCTGCCCGGAATCTTTGCCGCAAAGCATCCGCATGCAGCATCATCTGTGCGAGCGCAATTTTGCCCTTCGGCAGATTCACGCGCCCGAAAACAAGGAAAATCTCCTTCTCGCCCAGCGCCGTCTGGCCTTTGAGCAGCTTTTGCTCTATCAGGCAGCGCTTTCCATCCTGCGCGGCACCCCCGGCAAAGCGCAACCCCTCCCGCACAAGGAAGAGGATATTCAGCGCTTCTGGCAGGCCTTTCCCTATCCGCCCACCGGCGCACAAGCTCGCGTACTGCGCGAAATTCTCTGCGACATGCAGCAGTCCACCGCCATGCGCCGCATGGTGCAGGGCGACGTCGGCTGCGGCAAAACAGCCATCGCCTTGGGTGCAATCTACATTGCCGCCCTTACCGGCCGCCAAAGCGCGCTGATGGCCCCCACCGAAATTCTCGCCCGCCAGCACTTTGAAAGCGCACAAAAGCTCCTTGCCCCCCTTGGCGTCAAATGCGGTCTGCTGCTGGGCGGCATGAAGGCTAAAGAACGCCGCGCCGCGCTCAGCGCCATTCAAAGCGGCGAATGGCAGCTGGTCATCGGCACACACGCCCTTTTATCCGAAGGCGTGCAATATCACGATCTCGCCCTCGCCGTCACCGATGAACAGCATCGTTTCGGCGTGCGCCAGCGCCAGCTGCTCAGCAAAAAAGCGCAGGAGGACCGCGAACCGCACGTGCTGGTCATGTCCGCCACGCCCACTCCCCGTTCGCTCGCGCTCATTCTTTATGGCGATCTGGAGCTGTCCGTCGTTGATGAACTCCCGCCCGGCCGCACGCCCGTTCAGACACGCATTGTGCCCGAGCGAAAACGTGAAGGCCTCTACGGCTTCGTGCTTGACCAGGCCAAAGAAGGCCGTCAAACCTACATCGTCTGTCCGCTGGTGGAAGAAAGCGAAATGATAAGCGCCGTCAGTGCGCAGGAAATGTACGCTGAACTTGTCAACGGGCCGCTATCGTCGCTGCGCATCGGCCTCACCTACGGCGCACAGGACGCCGCCGAAAAAGAAAAAACACTCGCCGCCTTCTCTGCCGGTGAACTTGACGTACTCGTCAGCACCACCGTCATCGAAGTAGGCGTCAAAGTTCCCAACGCCACCGTCATGATTATCCAAAACGCCGGTCGCGTCGGCCTGTCACAGCTTCACCAGCTGCGCGGCCGCGTGGGCCGCGGCGCCAAGGAAAGCTGGTGCTTCCTCATGGCCGAGCCCAACGAGCGTCTCACCACGCTGTGTTCCACCAACGACGGCTTTGTCATCTCCCGCAAGGATCTGGAGATGCGCGGCCCGGGCGAGTTTCTCGGCACGCGCCAGCACGGCGAAAGCATGTTCGCCGGCATGCAGATGGACGCACCACTGATCGAAGAAACGCAAAAATGCATCCGTCAGCTTGAAAAAGACGCGGCCCGCGTAGAAGACCTTGCGCTCATTCAGCACAGCGCGAGACAGCTCTTCGCCGCACATTTAAAGCAGGTTGCACTCAATTAAACATTTCATTTCGCATTGACAGAGCAAAATCCGCGCAGTATAATAATTTCTGTGTTTTTCCTACAATTTTGTCAAAATACAGGAGGTCTACTTCATGCATTATACGATGAACATCGCCGGCTGCGAGCGTAATCTGCCCCTGTGCCCCGTTAACGAGAATCTCTACATCGGCGCTTTCGTTATCTTTGGCGATGTGGAATTGACCGAAGCCTGCGCTGCCGAACTTCTCAAGCGCGCGCCCGAGCATGACGTGCTCATCACCGCCGAATCCAAGGGCATCCCGCTGGTGTATGCCATGGCGCGTCAGAATGGCGAAGCCCGCCACCTGATCGCCCGCAAGGCGCCCAAGCTGTACATGAAGAATATCTTCTCCACCACCGTCAATTCCATCACCACCGTCAAGCAGCAGACGCTGTGCATTGACGGCGACGACGCCGAATTCATGAAGGGCAAGCGCGTTATTATCGTTGACGACGTCATCTCCACCGGCGAATCCCTGGCCGCCGTTGAAAAACTGGTTGAACAGGCCGGCGGCAATATTGTTGCCAAGATGGCGATTCTTGCCGAGGGCGACGCCCAGAAGCGCGAGGATATCATCTACCTCGAAAAGCTGCCCCTCTTTAATCCCGACGGCAGCATCATGGAATAAATCTTCATAAGCAAAAGCACCCTCAACGGGTGCTTTTTTCAATCAGTTTTTTATAGATATTTTCCACAAACCACGGTTCCGTGGATTCCCGGAGCGCTTCCGCATTGGCAAACCACTTTACGCCCTTATTTTCGTCTTCCTTGACGGCCAATTCCTCGTTTTCGTCCGCTTCGGCAAGATACGTCACATTCAGATGCAGATGGCTCGGCACATACTTTCCCTTTTTTATATGCCCGTCCACCGTCAGCACTTCGAGGCTGAAAATATCCTCACTGACCAGACGCGCGTGCCTGACGCCCGTTTCCTCCGTCAGCTCACGCATGGCCACAGCGCACAGATTTTCTTCACCATCGGCATGCCCGCCGATCCACGACCAGGAATTGTAGATATTGTGATACACCATCAGCGTCCTGGTGCGTGCTTTGTTGACCGTCCAGATAGAAGCTGTAAAATGCGCAATGAGATTATCGCGCAATAGGCAATCGGGATTCCTGCGGATAAAATCCAGCATCACCTGCTTGTCGGTTGCTTCCTGCTTGTTTACAGGCTGATATGCCCTAATCGCTTCTGTCAGCTTCATGTCATTCATCCGTCATGCGCGCCGCCATTTCCATAGCCAGCAGCGCAATGCGATCCTTTACCAGCAGATTTTCCTCATTGCCAAGGCTGCGCTTATCCCACTTTTCGCCGTCCAGATTATCCGCCGCATAGAAGAAATGCAGCGCATCCTTGCCGCGGAAATCACACAGCGCCGCCACCGCGGAGCACTCCATATCCACGCACACGCAGCCGCTTTCCTTCCTGCGCTGCACCTTGTCCCGTGTTTCGCGGTAAGCGGCGTCCGTCGTCCATACCTTGCCAACCGTATACTTGCAGCCGATTTCCTCCAGCAGTTCCCTGAATGCTGCGCCGTATTTTTTATTCACGGCAATTTCATCACCCGGCGGCGCGTAATGATAGCTCGTCCCTTCATCGCGCATAGCCATGTCAGGAATAATCACCGAGCAATCCCCAATCTCCTTATCCAGCACGCCGCAGGTGCCAAATACAACCGCCTTTTCCGCGCCCTTGGCAAACAAATCCTCGAGAATCGCGCAGCTGGCCGGCGCGCCCACGCAGCATTGCGCCAGCGCGATGCGCTTACCCTTGTATTCCGCCGCATACACCGGCGCATCCATGTGCGCGATATGTATGCTGTCAATCGCCTTTGCGCCCGTCTGCTCCACCAGACGATCGAACGTGGTGTACGCAAAACAGGTAACCACAACCTTGGGAAACCCTTCCACCGGCTTTACGCAATCCTCGGGATTGATCACCGCCCGGCGGTTTTCGTCAAATTCGTGCAGAATCATAAATAATATCCCTCATCAGAACTCATCCGCCGGATACATGCCAAAGGGCACCGGCAGCCAGGATTTAAGCAGCGGCGATACGCCCATCAGCGGCGTATAGGGCGAGAAGAAGAATTCCACCGCCTTTTGCGGCGTCATCACCATCAAGGGCTCTTCCTGCGTTCCCACCACGCGCACGCCATGCTGCTTTGCTTCAATGGCATACCGGCCGGCATTTTCCACTTCAAATACAAACCTGCCGTCCATCAACGGCATGCAATCCGCCTTCAGCGTCAAAAATCTCTCCAGCGTGCGCTGCCAGGAAATCACATGCAGCATGTGATTATCACCCAGCTGCCACTTTTCGGCAAAGCGCTTGATATAATTGGCGCGCACACGATTGAGAGGATTGACGCGCACGGTAACGCTCTTTTTGCCCGTCAAAAGCATATACGCCTTGATCAGTTCGCCCATGCGGCTTTCGTCCACCAGGCCGATCTCCGCCAGGAAATCGTCTTCCTTAGTATACAGATAGCCCTGCAGGCCGTCTTCATCCTCAAGCGCGTAAAGCTTGCCCTCCCAGCTGTGCATGATATCAAGGAATCTCTCTTCATCACGCACGCAGCAGAACATCTTCTGCTGACAGAGCGCATGAATTTCAGGGATTCTCGCATCGTTTTCCTTTACTTCCCGCAGCTGCATGCGCACAGCCGTATCCTTCAGCGCGTGCCGCACATTGCTTTCATTCACCGTAAAGCGCAGCCGCATGCCGCCGCATTCAAAGCCAAAATACTGATAGCGCTGCCGCTGCCCGCCAAGCACCAACAGATCATACTTTTCTTTGGCGTCCTCCATCACCAGCCCCATCAGCTTTTTCATGTGTCCTGCCCCTCTTGCGTAGGGATGCGCGGAAACAGAGCCCACAAAGCCGATCTTAAGCCCCTTGCCCACCTGCATATCCACCGGCAATACCGCCACCGTGCCGCGGATGCGGCCTTCCTCCACCGCCACAAAATGATGGCGGTAGAAGCCCTCGTGCGCGTACACCTTGGGCAAAAGCTTTTTGAAATTATGCGGTCTGTGCGCCTGGCTGAACACCATATTGATAAAATCGAGAATGTCCGCTTCCTCGTGCTTGAGTGCCTTGCGATACTCTATCATACTTCATCCTCCATACGCATCATTTTCATACCAAGACGCGGCAAACCGCGTTCAAAATCCACACCGTAGCGCGAATCCGTGCCTTGTTTCAGCGTCCGTTCAAGACACCCCTGCACAAAATCCGCCGCTATTTTCATGCCTTCGGGCAGTGAATAATCATTGAGCAGCGCCGCCGTCAGCACGCTTGCATACACATCGCCCGTGCCGTGGAAGCTTCCGCCCACGCGCCCCGTGAAATAGGTATCAAACTTCCCGCTCCCGCTCTGATAACAGCACGCACCCAGATGACCGTCATGATAGCGCGCGCCCGTCAGCACCACGTTCTTCGCGCCCAGATCGCACATTCGCCGGCACATATCCCTGAGATACTCTTCCGTGTAGGGGCCCGGATGATATTCCTGTCCCGTCATCAGCGCCGCCTCTGTCATATTGGGCACGGCAACATCCGCCCGTGCGCAGAGCTTCGCCTGACCGTGCGCCATCTTTTCGTCGAACATCGCGTAAAACCGTCCGTTATCCGCCATGGCAGGATCCACCAGAATCAGCTTCGTATCCTTACGGAAGGCGTCAAACATTTCACCGATGATCTCTGTCTGCTCAACGCTGCCCAGATAGCCCGAATACATCGCGTCAAACGGAATGCCAAGCGCCTTCCAGTGCTGCCAGAAGGGACGCATATCCTCCGTCAGATCGCGGAAGGTATAGCCCTTGATGCCGCCGGTGTGCGTGGAGAGTACTGCCGTGGGCATGCACGCAGCCTCCACGCCGCAGGCGGAAAGAATCGGCAGCGCCACCGTCAGCGAGCACTTGCCAAAGCCCGAAATATCATGAATGACCGCCGCGCGCGGCAGCCTGTTTTCCGTGTTCATTGTTTGATGCCTCCGGATTTGACCAATTTGTAAAACCTTTCTCATTATACTGTAAACCTTATTTCTCCGCAAGTACACCGCTTTACAGCAAGGCCATTTTTATTGTATGATAAATAAGTATCTTTTTGCGCATAAAATAGTAGAGATTTTACATTCAGGGGGTGACAGCGCATGCAAAAACGTAGTATAATAAAATGTCGTTTTTTATGTGCTGCCATCGCAGCGGCGGTTTGTCTTTTGCTTTCATGGCTGCTTATGCGCCCCTCCCCCGCAGTCGGCGCACGCGCGCAAAAAGCATCCGAAGGGCTAAGCGAATACGCATTCGATCTTAAGTTCCTGCCGGATGAAGGCCTTCTGAGCGTCACCATGACGCTTACCTACACAAACGACACCGGCGACACGCTGCAATCGCTGCTCCTGCGCACATGGGCCAACGCCTACCGGTCAGCAGAAACCAGCCCGGCCGCTATCGACGAACTGTATGACGATTGCTATCCAAACGGCTTTTCTACCGGCTCTCTGACGCTTGACGGCATATGGTGGAACGACCTGCCGGTAAACAACTGGCAGTATCTCGATGACGCGCAGACGGCGCTTTCCATCCCGGTCGGTGGTCTATCGCCCGGTGAAAGCGGCACACTGCTGCTCCGCTG
Organism: Clostridia bacterium; assembly: GCA_045632965.1. Classification (GTDB taxonomy): domain Bacteria; phylum Bacillota; class Clostridia; order Christensenellales; family Aristaeellaceae; genus SFMI01. The sequence continues at coordinate 3,574 of JAZQXQ010000397.1, read as the reverse complement.
CCGCATTCTCATTCCCGAATGCGCGCACCGCTTCGGGCATTCGCAGGGCGTATGGCAATTCGGCAATGCGCTGCCCATTCTCTCCGTTTATGAAGATGGCGCATGGCGGCAGGATGCCTACTGCGCCATCGGCGATCCCTTCGTATCGGAATGCGCTAATTATACCGTCTCGCTGTCGCTGCCCGACGGCTGGCAATGCGCCGCGGCTACAAAAGTGAAAAAAGACGGCTCCATCCTGCGCATGCGCGCTTTGGCCGTCCGGGATTTCACCTTTGCACTGAGTCAAAATTGGCAATCCGCTACGAAAAAAGCAAACGGCGTCACCGTCACAGCTTACGCCTCCACCAAGGATGGCGCTATGCGCGCGGCAAAATACGGCACACGCACCATTAAGACCTACGCTTCTCTCTATGGCGATTACGCCTGGGATCAGCTGACGATCTGCGAAGCGGACTTCCCCCTCGGCGGCATGGAATACCCCTGCTTTATCCTGGCAGACAAAAAGTATTTCTATGATGATTGGGCGGATACGCTGGAATTGCTCCTCGCGCATGAAACGGCGCACCAGTGGTTTTATTCGCTGGTTGGCAGCGACCAGTTCCATTCCCCCTGGCAGGACGAAGCCTTGTGCGAATACGCCGCGCTGCGCTATGTGAAAACGCACTACGGGCAATCGGCGTATGAAAGAATCAAGTATTCTCAGGTGGATGCGCCCATGCAGGAGAAAATCCTCTCTCCCGTCACCCCGGGCTCACCCATTGATCACTTCGGCTCTTACAGCGATTATTCCGCCGTCGTTTACGGCCGCGGCGCCGCGCTGATATTCGCCATTGAAGAGATGACCGGCAAGACCGACGACTTCCTTCGCGCCTACTGCGACCGCTATGCCTTCTGCTTAGCGTCGCGCAACGACTTTGAGACATACCTGAATGAATGGAGCGGCATGGACTTGTCTCCCCTCATTCTGGATTATATCGACACCTATATGAATTGATTTACGGAGAAGAAAGACCATGAAAAAATCGTCCCGCATCTTCCTGTGCGCGCTGCTGGCGCTGATGATCCTCTCTACCACCATGCTCATTCCGTCCGGCGCCATGCTCGGCGACTATATGTATGAGTGGATGGATTATTCCTGGGGCCTGCTGCCCGTGGCCAACGCCGAGGGTGAAGAGGTTTCCTATGAACTGCCCATCGACTTTTCCGCCGGCATGACGCCCAATCCCACCTGCTATACGGAAGAAGGCTACAGCGATGATTCCATCACCGTGCAGCTTGAAACCCGCGAGCAGGACGGCGTCGTCTGGCGTCTGGCCTTTGTCAAGATCAAGGACGCCTCCCAGTTCCGCACGGGCATCGCCGGCACCAAGGTCACGTCCTCCCGCGTGGCGCTTCCCTCTGCCATGGCGGAAAAATACAATGCCGTCATCGCCATCAGCGGCGACTATTATGCCAACGATCCCGCAAAAACCACCTATGAATACCGCATGGGCCAGAAAATCCGCAACAAGCGCAACCGCAAGAAGGATATTCTGATCATCGATACCAACGGCGATTTCCATCTCTTTGTCAAGTCTGACGAAGCTGCGATGAAGGAATTTGACAAGAGCGATCTTGAAATCCTCCACGCTTTCACCTTCGGCCCTGCGCTGGTCAAGGACGGCACGCTGCTTGAAATGGACAGCGACTACGGCTATAACCCCAACGGCGATGAACCCCGCATGGCCATCGGTCAGATCGATACGCTGAGCTATGTTCTGGTTCTGGCCGAAGGCCGCACCGAGGATTCACAGGGCGTTACTCATCAGGAGCTGGCTGATTTCATGTTTGATATCGGCTGCCTGCAGGCCTTTAACCTCGACGGCGGCAACACCGCCACCATGGTCTTTAACGGCGGCTATTATCAGGATAAAACCGTCAACAACGAACGCGCGCAGAGCGATATCATCTATTTCGCCACCGCCGTTGATCCTTCCACCTGGAGTGAATAAGCATGTTTGAAGATTCCCTGAGCCTGATTGATTTTGGCAGCAAGCTGCAGGTATTTTACTACGGCTGCTTCGTGGCGCTGGGGCTTGCGCTCCTGCTCTTGAGCACGTATCTTCTGCGCAAGCGCCGCAATATCCCCGGCGATACCGTGCTGCTCTTTGGCGTGTGTGCGCTGCCTCTTTCGCTCATTTTCTCCCGCCTGCTGTTCTGCGCGCTTGATTTTAACTTCCACAGCGTCTTTTCGCTGCGTGCGGTTTTATCCTTCTGGGGCGGCGGCTTTTCCATGGCGGGCGCGCTGCTGGGCATTGCCCTTGCCGCCTTCATCATCGGCCGCAAGCATAATATCTGCCCGCTGAAGATCATGGATACCGCCGTTATCGGCATCCTGCTGTTCATGGCCTGTGAGCGCCTGGGCGAACCCTATACGGAGCTTCTTGGCCGCAGCCGTCCGCTGGTGAGCGACGCCTTCAAAAACAGCTTCCTCGCCATTGGCGATGAATATGACGCGTATCTGCGCACCTATGCCCTGCAGGCCGTGTCCTGTCTTATCATCGCTGCCTTCCTCTTTGTATTTGGCAAAAAGGAGCGCAAAAACGGCGACGTGCTGCTGATGGGCATGCTGCTGCTTGGCTGCACGGAAACGCTTTTCTACTCCCTGCGCTTTGACGCGCACATGCGCCGCTCCTTTATCAGCATCCAGCAATTGCTCTTTGCCCTGATGATGGCCGTGCCGCTTGTCATCTTTTCTCTTCGCGCAGGCAAAAAAATCGCCCGCAAATCCCCGCTGTGGCTGTCGCTTGGCATTCTCGTATTTGCCGTTATCATGGCCGTTCTGCTTGAATTCATGATCGACCGCTCGGGCGTCAGCCGCATTGTGCTGTATGCCGTTTACACTCTGATTCTTGCGCTCCCCGCTGCCGTGGGCTGCGTTTTCTACAAAAGGAGCAACACATGACCAAGGAAAAGGTAGCGCGCATCAATGAACTGGCGCGCAAGAAAAAGACCGTCGGCCTCACCGCCGCCGAAATGGAAGAACAGGCCGCATTGCGCGCCGAATACTTAAAGGATTTCCGCGAGGGCCTGCGCCAGCAGCTGGATAACACCTACATCCAGTATGAGGACGGCCGCCGCGAAAAGCTGAGCGCCAAGAAGGAGCAGTAAAGCCATGAAGCTGTCTACGCTTTGCTATATCGAGCACGAGGGCTGCTATTTGATGCTGCACCGCGTCAAAAAGAAGGAAGATGTCAACGCCGGCAAATGGATCGGCGTGGGCGGCCATTTGGAAAGCCAGGAATCCCCCGATGAATGCGTCATCCGCGAAGTGATGGAGGAAACAGGGCTTACGCTCGTTTCTCCCCGCATGCGCGGCGTGATCACCTTTATCTCCGCCGGCTGGGATGATGAAATCATGTTCCTCTACACCGGCGAAGCTGAGGGCGACCTCCTGCCAGACTGCAACGAAGGTATCCTCAAGTGGGTTCCTGTCAAGGATGTCCCCTCGCTCAACCTTTGGCAGGGCGACCGTGTTTTCCTCAAACTGCTGCTTGAAACGCAGTCTTTCTTCTCCCTCAAACTCAGCTATGAC
>JAZQXQ010000396.1:0-2872 GCA_045632965.1 Clostridia bacterium | reverse complement strand
ATCCATCTGTCCTATCTGAATTTGCAGGATTTTGAAGAAAAGAACCCCGTGGTGATGAGTACCTACGACGGGCGGCGAAGCTCTTTTAACCGGGAGGATGTTTTCAGAAATCTTGATCGAGTGATGCCGCTGGCGCCGCTGTTTGATAAAACAATCGTGACGGGCGATGTGATGGATTATCTCACCTGGGGCGCGCTGGAGTATACGCAGCGGTATTTGTACGACCGTCATCCTGCGGTGCTGCTATCGCCCGGCGGGCATGATGTATCGCGCCGCTGCCAGGGCAAGGTGGCGGATACCAGTTCGCTTGCATCGCGCTATGAAATGCTCAAAACAGTGTGGCAGCAGGATGTATATTATCATTCCGAAGTGCTGGGCGATAAGGTAATGCTGGTGCTTTTAAATAACGGCGAAAACCGCTATTACGCGCATCAGACGGAAAAACTGCGTGCGGACATTGATAGAGCGCGGCGGGAGAATCTCATCATTCTTTTATTCCAGCACGAGCCCATCTGCACGCACAATGAAAAGGAAACGGCGGTTACGCCATTGTGGGTCAATCTGTCGCCTGCGCCGAGGGACTATTGCAATGGTGTTTATTTCATTGGCAATACGCACAAAACAGAGGATGAAAGCATGGAGATGTACCGCCTGATTACAGAAAGCGCCGATGTGATCAAGGCTGTTTTCTGCGGGCATATGCATAACGAAGTGTATACGGAAATTGCGGGTACAGACTATTCCAGCGGCGAAGCAAAGCCGGTGCTGATTCCGCAGTATATTCTGGATGCGGCAGCATACGACAAGGGGCATATGTTGGTAATAACTGTGCGATAAAAAGTCAAAAAAGTACATGAAAGCCCAAATAAGTTTCGTTGAAGCGTGTAAAAAACGGATATACAATATAATACAGAAAGAAATACTACAATGCGAAAAAAGGGTGACAGCATGAAGAATTTCGTAGGATTTTGGAAAAACACCTGGAAAAACCGTGAGCTTGTGGTCATGGCGCTGCCGGCGCTGATTCTGATGATCATGTTCAGCTACGTGCCGATGTACGGCGTGGTGCTGGCGTTCAAAAAATTCAATTATATGCAGGGCTTTAATAGTCCCTGGTGCGGGCTGGATAACTTCAAATACATGTTCCTGGTCAGCAACACTTTCTGGCGCATGACGAGAAACACCGTGGGGTATTTCATCCTGTTTACAACCGTGGGCACGGTTGGCAAGGTTTTGCTGGCAATCGGCCTGAATGAAATGCGGTTCAAGCGCTCAGCCAAGCTCTTTCAGAGCTGCATGGTGCTGCCTCATTTCATTTCCTACATTGCTGTTTCCTTTGTGGTATACGCGCTGCTCAAGCGCAACGGCGGCATCGTCAATCAGATCATCCAGTACTTTGGCGGCAAGAGAATCAACTTTTATGCCGAGGCCAAATGGTGGCCGATGATTCTGCTGCTCGTTAATGTGTGGAAGGAGCTTGGCTACGGCTCGGTGCTGTATCTGTCGGTGCTGGTGGGTATCGATCCCGGCTTGTATGAAGCGGCTTCGCTGGATGGCGCCAACGCCTGGGATAAGATGATTCACATCACCATTCCCATGCTGGTGCCTATGATTGTGATTACGACGCTGCTGGGCCTTGGCAACATCATGCAGTCCAGCACGGGCCTTTTCTATCAGGTGACAAAGAACAGCGGCGCGCTGTACAAAACAACGCAGGTGCTTGATACCTACGTACTCAATGCCATCAAATCCGGTTCCGACTTCGGCACGACGGCGGCGGCTACTTTCTATCAGTCGATCGTTGGCACGTTCATGGTCGTCATGACGAACCTGTTTGTCCGCAAGATTTCGCCGGACAATGCGATCTTCTGATTACTGTGCAGAGAAAGGATTGGATGGAATGAAAAAAGCAGGAATTGGTCAATGGACATTGACCTTTGTGATGGGCCTTTTCGCACTGTTTTGTCTTTTGCCCGTGCTTTTGATCGTTGTCGTATCATTTTCCGACGAGCAAAGCGTGCTGCAGAACGGTTTCAGCTTCTTCCCGACGGCCTGGTCGCTGGACGCCTGGAAGTATGTAACCGGCTATGGCCGGCAGATGATCGTTTCCTATTGCGTAACGGTCTTTATCACCGTGTTTGGCACGCTGCTTGACCTGACGGTGGAGGGCATGTTTGCCTACACGCTCAGCCGCAGCGCCTTCAGAATGCGCAAGGTCTTTTCCACAATGGTGCTGATTACCATGCTGTTTTCCGGCGGTCAGGTAGCCTCTTACATGGTAAACACCAGCTTTTATAAAATGCAGGATACGCTGTGGATCCTCATTCTCAACGGCGTTGGCGCCATGCATGTGATCATCATGCGCACCTACATTCAGGGCACGCTGTCCGAAGCGCTGATTGAATCGGCCAAGATCGACGGCGCCAGCGAATACCGCACGGCCTTCCAGGTGGTCATGCCCTGTATGATCCCCGCGCTGGCGTCGGTGGGCTTCATGAAGGCGATCGGCTATTGGAACGGCTGGCAGAAGGCGTATCTGTATATTACCGATCCCAACAAAACGCCGCTGTCCTTGCTGCTGATGAAGATTGAAAAGAACGTAGAATTCCTGGCGCAGAATGAAAATGACATTTCTGCCGAAGTCTACGCGGCGATTTCCAGCACGATTCCCGGCGAGACCGCGCGCATGGCGATTCTTTTGGCGGCGCTGGGCCCCATTCTGGTGGCGTATCCTTTCTTCCAGCGCTACTTCGTCAAGGGTATTACGATTGGTTCTGTCAAGGGTTAAGAAACTGAAGGGCCTTCACAGGCATACAGTGCAGGCCCTTTGAGATTAGAGAAAAAGGAGAAACAAACATGAAAAAGCTGATGG
>JAZQXQ010000395.1:0-3133 GCA_045632965.1 Clostridia bacterium | reverse complement strand
TGCATCTTAAATGGGATGTGACGATATTGACGCGCGGCAGGAGCGCGCTGCCTGCTTTTATGCAGGGGAAGGTGCGACAGATTACGGCGGATATCCATGATGAAATGGGCGTGCAAGCTGCACTGCAGGGGCTGTATTTTGATGCTGTGTGCGATTTTGTGCTGTATACCCCCAAGGAGGCTGATCGCGATATCCGCCTGTTCAGCGGCAAAACAGAGCAGTATGTGTTTATCAGTTCGGCGTCCGCGTATCATAAGCCGGTGATCAATCTGCCGATTACGGAAGACATGCCGCTGCATAATCCTTACTGGGCGTATTCTGATCTCAAAGCGCAGTGCGAAAAAGTCTTCATGCAGGCGCATAAAGAAGGCAGGCTGCCGGTGACGATCGTGCGGCCCAGCCATACATATTGTGAGCGCAGCCTGCCCGTGCAGATTCACGGCGGGCGCGGGCCGTGGGTGGTGATGAAGCGCATGCTGGAAGGCAAGAGCGTGCCCGTGGCCTGCGATGGTGAGACGCTGTGGACGGCGACGACGGCGGAGGATTTTGCGGTGTATTTCTGCGGGCTTCTGGGTAATGACAAGGCGCTGGGCGAGGCGTTTCATATCACAAGCGACGAGAGTCTGACGTGGAATCAGATATACCATATCATTGCCGGCTGCGTGGGCGGAGAATTTAAGCCCTGCTATGTGCCGGCGCACACGCTGGCGGAGAGCAAGCAGTATGATTACCGCGGTGCGCTGCTGGGCGACAAGGCGCATACGGTGATATTTGACAACAGCAAGGTGAAGCGTGTGACGGGGATTTACGATCATGCATGCACCCCCTTCAGCGAGGGCGCAAAGCGGTCGGTACAGTATTTCCTTCACCATCCGGAAATCAGGAAGGAAGACCCGGCGTTTGAGGCGTTTTGTGATCAAATGCAAATGCTGATGGATGACATAAAGAAAAAGATGTAAAAAAGGCGTGCAGCCGAAACGACTGCACGCTTTTTGTTGGTTAATACTTGAGGAAGTAGGTGCTCACATAGCCCTGCTGGCCGTCGATTTCCACCAGCGACCAGTTTTCGCCCATCTCCAGCACCTTCACTTCGGTGCCCACGGGATACGTGCGGATGATCTTGGTGTTCATGCCGGGATAGAGACGGAAATTGACGATGCTGCCGCCGTTGATGTTGTTCAGCTTGGCGGTGAAGGGATCAACGGGCTTGGTGTAGGAAACCTTCTGCGCGGCAAGGAATTTACTGGACATATAGCCTTCCTGGCCGTTGACGGAGACGTGATACCAGCCGCTGCCCTTCTTGAGCACGGTGACGGCGGTGCCGGGCTTGAAGGACGTGATGATTTCGCCGTCCATACCGGGCTTGGTGCGCAGGTTCAGGCCGATGCCCGTGTTGGTGCGCACATACATGGTGGCGCTGCCGGCGTTTTCATTCAGATACTTGTTCATCATGTAGCCGGTCTTGCCGTCGACAGATACCTTGTGCCAGGTTTCGCCTTCTTCCAGGATGGTGATCCACGTGCCGGTGGGGTACTGGCCCAGCACCTTGGCGTCCAGCGAGGCGGTTTCGCGCAGATTGAGGCGGCCGCCCTTGACGGTGGCAAAGGTTTCGGCATGTACGACGGCGCCGGACATCATCACTGCGGCGCACACCGCGCCGGCAAAGGCGCGAACGTATTTTTTCGATGTTTTCATAGTAAAACACCCTCCTTTGTTGTTGCGGTGCTTTATGCATCGCTCATACACTAAACGCAGGAAAAGGCGGGTATGTTTCATCAAAATGCCGGCAATAATTGGCAAAAACGGGGCGAAATGGGGATTGTTTCCAGCAACGAAACGGAGTTTCAAGGCAATCAGACACAAATAATTGAAAGAATTGCCAAATAAAAAATCCCGGAAGATAAGTCTTCCGGGATCGTTTTTTCGGGTTAGTCCTTTTCGGGGCATTCGTGCACAAGCACGATCAGCTTTTCGATGCGGTGGGTTTCGTTGACGGCCTTGACGATGATTGTCAGGTGCTTAAAGTCAAAGGCGTCAAATTCCACCGGCATGGCGCCGATCTGATCGGTGGCCCAGCCGCCGACGGTGGCACAGTCGGAGCACAGATCCTCTTCGTCCAGATCCAGTTCGTCGCAGAATTCGCTCAGGTTCATATCGCCCGAGCACTCATAGCGCGTGTCGCTGATCTTCTGCCAATCGGAGACGATATCGTCATTTTCATCCCAGATTTCGCCGACCAATTGCTCCAGCACGTCTTCCATCGTGACGATACCGGCGGTGCCGCCGTATTCGTCGGCCACGATAGCCATGTGCATCTGATTCTTGCGGAATTCTTCCATGATGTCGTTGAGCTTCATGGATTCGGGGATGAAGATGTGGTTGAGCATGAAGGACTGCCATTCGACATCCTTATTCTCCACCAGCTCGCGCAGCAGGTGCTTGACATAGATGACGCCGACCACATGGTCGATCGTGCGGTCATACACGGGATAACGGGAGAACTGCGATTCGTTGATGATTTCCAGCACTTTTTCAAGGCTGTCGCTCACTTCAAGGCCGATGACGTCGATACGGGGGGTGAGGATATCGCAGGCTTCAAGATCGGTGAACTCCAGCGCGGATTGCAAAAGCTCCGTCTGATTTTCGTCGATGATGCCTTCGTCTTCCACGGTATCAAGGATGCTTTCAAGATCCTCTTCGGTGATGGTGACGCTTTCCTCATCCTTCTTGCGGCGCCACAGCAGGCTGAAGAGATTGACCACGCGCGTGGAAATGAATACCGCGGGGAAGAAAATGATCATCAGCGCCATCAGCGGATAGCAGATAATTCTGACGAGGATTTCGTTGTAGCGCTTGGCCAGCATCTTGGGGGTAATTTCGCCGACAATCAGGATGATGATGGTCATCACGACCGTCACGATGCTGGAGGCGGTGTCATCGCTGATGCGGCCCTGCGAGGCAGCGGCGAGATTGACGGCGATGACGGTGGCAATCGACGTGGCGCCGATGTTCACCAGATTGTTGCCGATCAGCACGGTGGACAGGGCGTTGTCGTAATGATTGCAGATATACAGCACCAGCTTTTCGGCTTTGGTGGCGGTATCCGCTTCTTTTTTGAGGCGCAGCTTGTTAA
>JAZQXQ010000394.1:0-1808 GCA_045632965.1 Clostridia bacterium | reverse complement strand
GCGACGCATCCAAGATGGAGGATTTCTTCCGCTTTGATCAGATCCTGCTGGATGCGCCCTGTTCTGGCAGCGGCACGATTTTGCTGAATAATCCGCAGACATACAAGGCGTTTTCCGAAAAGCTGGTGCGCAATTCCGCGCGCATTCAGCAAAGCTTGCTCAAAAAGGCGCTGACCATCCTTAAACCCGGCCAGACGATGGTGTATTCCACCTGCTCGATCCTGAAGATGGAAAATGAGGATGTTGTCCTGCGTGCGCTATCCGGCGCGAAGGCGCATGTAGCGCCCATTGAAATGCCCGGACTTGCGGAGCTGCCGCTTTTGCCCTGCGCGATTCCCGGCGCGCTGCTGGTGCGCCCGGATGAAAAATACGAAGGATTTTTCCTGTGCAAGATCAGGAAAGAAAAATAAATGAGGTGATTTGTATGCGTTATCTGCTGCCCGAAAAAGGACAATTCTACAAGGCGAACCTGCACTGCCACAGCACGCTGTCTGATGGCAGCCTGACCCCGGAAGAGCTGAAAAAGGCGTACAAGGAGCAGGGCTATTCCATTCTGGCGATCACGGATCATGAGTACATGGTGGACCACTCCGACATGACCGAAGAGGGTTTCCTGATGCTCAACGGCTATGAAATGTACGTCAAGGATATGATGGAATCCGATCTCAGCCGTTTTTATCATACCGTGCATCTCAATTTTATCGCAAAGACGCCCGACGTCAACAAGCATATCATGGTGGATCCGCGCTTTGTGCGTTATGCCACGAAGCATCATGCTGTTGAGGATCTGCCGCGCGTGGGCGATCTTTGCACGCGCACCTACACTGTTGCCTGCATCAACCGCATCATCAAGCAGGCCAACGAAAACGGCTATCTGGTGTTCTACAATCATCCCGTCTGGTCGCGCGAGGAGCTGACGACTGTCATGCAGTATCAGGGTCTGATGGGCATGGAAATCTATAACCACGGCGTATATGCAACTGAAGGCTATGCCAGCGATGATGCGCAGACCTATGATACGCTTCTGCGCATGGGTCAGCGTTTGGCGGTTTTCGCTAATGATGACAACCACAACAAGTATCCCTTCGGCGATCCGCTGTGCGATTCCTTCGGCGGCTTTAACATGATCAAGGCGGAAAAGCTGGATTATGAATCGGTCATTGCGGCCATTCTCAAGGGCGATTTCTATGCGTCGACCGGCCCGATCATCGAAAAATTGTATATGGACGGCAACAAATTGCACGTGGAATGCTCGCCGGCGCGCGAGGTTTTCCTGCGCACCGAGCCGCGCAACAAGGCCAAGAACCGCAGCCCGCATATCGGTACGCGCGAGGGCGAAGTGATCACGCATGCCGAGTTCGAGGTGCTGCCCGAAGATGGGTATGTGCGCCTGGAAGTGATGGATCACGCCGGCAAGAAGGCGTACACCAGGGCGTATTTTGTGGATGAATTGCTGTGATGGGGGAGACGATCGAGAGGGCGGCTTTGGAAGGCCAAAGCCCCCTCTCGGGCTCACCCCGAAAGCCTGCGTTGTGGACGTGAAAGTTTGACGCAGGCTATACGAAAAAGAGAGTCGGAAATCGGATATGAAAGCAAGCTTTCACACCGCTTTCGACTCTCTTTTTCTACGCGCTTCGCGCGTGCGATTGCGCAAGCGCAATCGGCCTGCTGCGTGGTAGCGACGCCGTTTCGCTGCGGCGAAACGAGCGGGTTGGGGTAACGCCAGCTGCGGCTGGCTACACCTCATCACCGCCTCCGGCGGAGCTTCCCCTCGAGGGGAAGCCTTTGGTTGTCTGTTTCCCGAAATG
>JAZQXQ010000393.1:0-2381 GCA_045632965.1 Clostridia bacterium | reverse complement strand
CGCGCGTTGCGACGCGCTGCACCTCATCCGGCTCGTTACACTCGCCATCTTCCTCTCAAGGGGAAGACAAGGTCAACGCTGTCTATGTTGATTTGTTATGAAGCCTACATCCAAAGCCTTCCCCTTGAGGGGAAGGTGTGGCGCGCAGCGCCTCGGATGAGGTGTAGCCGCCGCAGCGGCGTTACCCTTGAAAAATATGAAAGGACTGTACCTTTATGCCCAGTCTTGAATCGTATTCCCGCTCCCTTGATTACAGCTATGCGCTGGGGCTTTTCCCGGCGTCGGAGCTGATGCGCAAGCGCCCGGAGCTGGCCAAACGCCTGCTGGTATCCAGCAAAGCCGAAAACAGCGAGGGCTTGCAGGCGCTGCGGCAGCTGTGCGCAAAGCATAACGTGCGCGAGGAAAATGCCGACCGCGTGCTCAGCCGCATTTCGGGCAAGGATAATTGCTTTGCCGCCATCGTGTTTGAAAAATTTCAGGGTGAGATGACGCAGGGCAATCATCTGGTGCTGCATCATCCCAGCGATAAGGGCAACCTGGGCACCATGCTGCGCACGGCGCTGGGCTTTGGGTATACGGATATCGCTATTATTCGTCCGGCGGCGGACGTCTTTGATCCCCATGTGGTGCGCGCCAGCATGGGCGCGATCTTCGGGCTGAATGTGCGCTATTACGACGATTTTGCGGAGTATCGCCGCGAGTTCCCGCAGCATGCGCTCTATCCCTTTATGCTCGACGCCTCGGTTCCGCTCAGCGAGGGCGTGCGCAATAAGAAGGAGCCCTTTGCGCTGGTGATGGGCAATGAGGGCAGCGGCCTGCCGGCGGAGTTTGCGCAGATGGGACAGGCAGTGCGCATTCCGCACAGCAATGCAATCGATTCGCTGAATCTGTCCATCGCTGCGGCGATTGGCATGTATGCTTTCAAGGGAGAATGAGGGGGAAAATACCGATGAAAAAGTGGCTGGCGTGGCTGTTGATTTTGTGCATGTGGCTGCCTGCAGGCTTTGCCGAAAGAGAAATTGACTGGTCCAAGCCCATTGTGGCGCTGACCTTTGACGACGGGCCTTCGGAATATACGCCGAGGGTGCTGGAATTGTTGGAGCAATACGGCTGCACGGCGACGTTTTTTATGCTGGGCAACCGCATGAACCGGTATGCCGATGCGGTGCGCATGGTGGCGGAAAGCGGCAACGAAATCGCCTCGCATTCCTGGGATCATGCCAATCTGGTGACGCTGAGCTATCAGGAAATGCTGGAAAACATACTGTCCAGCAAGAATAAAATCAAAACCATGACGGGTAAGGATCCGACCTTTTTGCGCGCGCCCTACGGCATGAACAATAAGGATTTGTTCACCGTGTGCGCAAAGCTGGATCTGGTGCTGGTCCACTGGTCGAACGATTCGATGGACTGGGAGGCCAAAACGCCCGAAGAGGTGTATGAAAAAGTTTTGAGCCAGCTGCAAAACGGCGATATCATCCTGTGTCACGATACCTACGAGCATACGGTGATTGCACTGGAAACGCTGCTGCCGGAATTGGTGAACCGCGGATATCAGGTGGTATCCGTGGCGGAATTGCTCTCCAACTGCGGCGGCATCAGCAACCGCCTGCGCTATTTCAAATTGGATCTGAGCAAGGTTCCCAAGGAATGACGTACATAATTAAAACTTGATTTTTTATGCATACGATGGTATAGTATATATATATCGGAAAAGCACCTGGCTTTTCACAATAATAGGAGGTAACATCATGGCTTATAAGATTAGCGACGATTGCATCATGTGCGGTGCTTGCGAGGCCGAGTGCCCCGTTGGCGCGATCAGCGAAGGCGATGGCAAGTACGTCATCGATCCCGAAGCTTGCATCTCCTGCGGTGCCTGCGAAGGCGCTTGCCCCGTTGGCGCTCCCAAGGAAGAGTAATCAACGGATTTAAAGACCGGCTGTCGTCGGTCTTTTTTTATTGCAAAAAGATGTAAAAAAGGCCGAAAATGCGGACTTTTCCAGCAAAAAGAAATAGACAAAAGAGAATGTGTATGATATACTTCTAAATGATTACAAAAGTATTACATCTTTTCTTCTTTTGGAGGATATGCCATGCGAGCTGCTTTGCAAAAAATGAAACGACTGCTGGTGATGACGCTGGCTTTGTGCCTGCTTGTCACCTCTGTATGCGTGCCGGTCACGTTGGCTGAAAATCTGTCGGTGATGACGCTGTCCACCGATATTGCCGACGGCACTGTGCGCGTATTTTTGTCGTCGCTTAGCAATCCTACGCAGCTGAATCTGACGGTGGACGGCAGCTACTCCATCGGAGGGGATGCGGACAGGGAAATCGCCCACGGCACAAAGCTGACGGTATCCAACAGCGGCGGGACGCTG
>JAZQXQ010000392.1:0-1627 GCA_045632965.1 Clostridia bacterium | reverse complement strand
GACGGCGTGCTGGTGATTTTTCACGACCGCGATCTCATGCGCGTGACGGGCGAAGCGGGCGCGATCAAGGATTACACCTTTGCGGAATTGCAAAAGTTCACCGCGCGAAACGAGAATACGGGCCGCGAGGATAAGATCGTCGATTTTGAAACCTTCCTGCGCTGCTTTGCCTGGAGAGAGCTGCACTTTGCCATTGAGCTCAAGGACGAGGGCATCGAAAAAGAGGTTGCCGACATGATGGATCGCTACGGCCTGCGCGAAAAGGCGATCGTCACGTCCTTTGGGTATGATAACCTTGTGCGCATGCGTGAGGCGGCGCCGGGGTACAAATTGGGGTATCTGTATAAGCCCGCGGAGGAAAACCTGCTCGAAAAGGCGCGGGCGATCAATCTGGAGCAGCTGTGCCCGAAGGCTGAGATCATCACGCCCGAAATGGTACAGGAATACAAAGCGATGGGCTATTCCGTGCGCGCGTGGGGCGTAAAGGATGAGGAAGTCATGCGCCGCATGATCGCGTGCGGCGTGGACGGCATGACGGTGAATTTCCCCGATAAGCTGCATGCGGCGCTGAACGTATAAGAAAGGAAGAAAAACATGCGTATTTCCATTCATCCGGCCAATTTGTTTGCGAATTTCGGCATCGACGGCGGCTTCAAGCTGATGAAAGAAAATGGCGTGGAGGGTATTCAGTTTGGCATGGGCGCGGCGGTGATGCCCGCCAAGGCGGTGCGCGAGCATCTGCCCAATGTGATGGACGAGGAGCTTGAAAAGATTCTGGAAGTCGTGCGCCCTTATAAAGAGGCCGCCGAAAAATACGGCGTGGCCATCTCGCAGGTGCACGCGCCCTTCCCCAGCTGGGTGCATGAGCGTGAGGAGATCAACGCGCGCATGGCGGATATCCTGCCCAAGGCCATCGCTGTGACGGCCTATATGAACAGCAAATATGTGATCATCCATCCGCCGTATCCTGTGCTGAGCACAGTGAATATGACTGCGGAAGAGGAATGGGAATTGTGCAAGCAGGTATATTTGCCGCTGATTCCGTACCTGAAACAGTATAAGGTGATGTGCCTGCTGGAGAATGTTTTCTCCCGCGGCATCGAAGGCGTGCGCTATGCGGCAGCCGGCTCTGATTTTCAGGAGGCCGCCAAATGGGTGGACGAGCTCAACGCCATCGCCGGCGAGGAGTGCTTTGGCTTCTGCTTTGACGTAGGCCACTGCTATCTGGCGCGGCAGAATGTGTACCGTGCGGTGCACATCATGGGTCATCGCCTGCACGCGCTGCACATGCAGGATAACGACGGGCATCTGGACATGCACGTTGCGCCCTACACCGGCTATATCGACTGGGCGGGCTTCCTGGAAGCGCTGCGCAATGTGGACTACAAGGACGACCTGAACTTCGAGGCCGGCAACGCCATCAGCCGCTATCCCAAGGAGATGGCGGATATTGCGGTGAGGATGCTTGCCAGAACCGGTCAGTATTTCCGCGAACAGCTGAAAAAATAAGTTTTTTCAAAAAAGTGCTTGACATTGCCATCCCGTTGTGATAATATATCCCTTGCAAGCGAAAGCTGCATGCGGGAATGGCGGAATTGGCAGACGCGCATGATTCAGGTTCATGTGC
>JAZQXQ010000391.1:0-4548 GCA_045632965.1 Clostridia bacterium | reverse complement strand
CAAGGACGCCGAAAAGCAGCACATGGAGTTCTGCTATGCCGGCGGCATCGGCGACTATGTGAAATTCCTCAACGCCAATAAAAACACGCTGCACGACGGCCCGATCATGATCGAGGGCAAAAAGGACGACGTGATCTGCTGCGTATCCATGCAGTATACCGACGGCTACACGGAGTCCGTGTTCAGCTACGTCAATAATATTCCCACGGGCGAGGGCGGCACGCACGAAATGGGCTTCCGCACCGCCATGACCAAGGCCTTCAACGACTACGCGCGCAAGATCGGTGCGCTGAAGGAAAAGGACGCGAACCTTGCGGGCGAGGACTTCCGCGAGGGCCTGACGGCGGTTGTCACCGTCATGGTCAAAAATCCCCAGTTTGAGGGCCAGACCAAGGGCAAATTGGGCAACAGCGAAGTCAAGCCCGCCGTGGAAAATGTGGTGGGCCTGGGCCTTGTCGAATTCCTGGAGGACCTTAAAAACGCCGAGCTTGCGCAGAAGATCGTGGAAAAGGCGATCAAATCCGCCAAGGTCCGCGAGGCCGCCCGCAAGGCGCGCGACGTCGCCCGCCAGCGCAACTCGCTGGAGGCCGCGCCGCTGGTTGGCAAACTCTCCGCCTGCACGGGCCGCAAAGCAGTGGAAAACGAACTGTTCATTGTAGAGGGCGACTCCGCTGGCGGCAGCGCCAAGCAGGGCCGCGACCGCCGTTTCCAGGCCATTTTGCCCCTTCGCGGCAAGCCGCTGAACGCCGAGAAAAAGCGCCTCGATCAGGTGCTGGCCAATGATGAATTCCGCTCGATCATCACGGCGCTGGGCACCAACATCGACGAGGACTTTGACATTTCCTCGCTCAAATACCACAAGGTCATCATCCTCTCCGACGCCGACCAGGACGGTGCGCACATCCGCGCCATTCTGCTCACCTTCTTCTACCGCTACATGCGCGAGCTGGTGGCGCAGGGCCATGTGTACATCGGCATGCCGCCGCTGTATCTGGTCAAGCGCCCGGGCGGCATTCAGGAATATGCCTACGACGACAAGGAACTGAAAAAGCTGACCGCCGGCAAGAAGAATTACACCATCCAGCGCTACAAGGGCCTGGGCGAAATGAATCCCGAGCAGCTGTGGGAGACGACAATGGATCCCGCCAACCGCAAGCTCATGCGCGTGACGCTGGAGGATGCGGCGCGCGAGGATGAGATCATCACCATTCTCATGGGTGATAAGGTGGATCCCCGCCGCGAATATATCATCAGCCATGCCGAGTTCAATAAGGAAGACTCCTTTGAGCAGCAGGCTGACGCTCTGCGCGGCGCAAACTGATGCGGAGGTTGCAAATGAAAAAAGCGATTGCCCTGATTTTGTGCCTTTTGCTGGCTTTGCCCATGGGCGCACAGGCGGATATCAGCCGTCAGCTAACGCTGAATGTGAATGACGCCGCATTTGTGCTGGATTTTTGGGATAACGGTTTGCAATTGACTACGCCGCACGGGCAGGGTGCTGCCTATGTACAGGACGGCAGGCTGTTTTTCACGATGGACGGTCAGACGCAGACGATGCCGCAGCTGCTGGACGGTATGCCTGCGGCAAGTATAGCGAAAATTCGCGCGCTCAACGGTTTTGCGGAATATGTGAACGACGGCGATGGCTGTCAGGAACTGGAAGAGCTGTTTGCAATGGTAGCCGACCGTCTGCCTGCGATTGCGGATTATATCGGCTGGCAGGACAAAGGGAATGGCGTTATTGAAATACAGCATTCCATGAGCAGCATGCTGACGATTTTGTGTCATTTTATTGTTAATGAACTGATGGACAGCAGCATGATTGCCTGGCTGAACGAGAGCACGCTCAACGGTGTGTGGCAGGAGCACGGCACAGCGCTGGCCGGTGAGTATGCCTGGTATACCGGTCTGCCGCTGGGCATTGTGGCCTATGTGTATCTGCTTCAGCTACCGCTGAATGTGTATTCTTCCTATCTGCCGGAAGAGCCGGTCACTATTCGGTTGTACCGCGATGAAAATGCGCGCGTGCAGAAGGTAGAAGCGGCCTTTGGTATGACGGAAGACGAGATGCGGCTGGATGTTAGCGCTACGCTCTCGGCGGAAGGTCTTCAGGGAGAAATGACCATCACCTACACGGATGAACCCGGCCTGGAGGATACTGCCAAGCTGAATATCTGGCCGCAGGACGGCAAATGGATGGCGGATTTTGCGCTGTGCCTGCCCTCTGAGGACGAAAGCGGGCATCTGTGGGGCTCGGCAGCGCTGACGGAAGACGGACCGGATGTGCTTTTCCTGTGCGATTTGCCGGATGCATGGAAAAATGCCAGTCTGCGCCTGACAAATAACAAGCTGTATTTTAATGTTCTGCATAGCAGATACGGCAATGATATCTCGCTGGTTTGCGACTGGACGGATAAAGATTATCAGGTATATTTCTCTACTGCCGATGCTTCCTATGATATTTCGGGCACATATAGTCTGCTCGAAAGCGCAAACGACAAGCATTATTCGCAGACATTCACCGTGATGAAGAATAGCGCGCTTTTGCTGGAAGGTGAGTACAACGGCGACTTTGCGATCAGCAGGGAAAAGATCACTACTGAATTGGGCAGCATGGTGCTGTATAATACGAAAACGGAGTACACGCTTCAGGGTAAGGCATACAATGCCGTTGACGCTGCAGCGATGAGCGGTGCTGAAGTGACCGAAGGCGAAGATCCGCTTTTCAAATTGCTGGAAGCGCTGACCGGCGAACACATGCAAAGCGAATACGATTTCTGCCTGCAATATACACCTGTACGAATGAATGATAACTGATTTCCTTTAGGAGGAATTACCAATGGCCAAGAAGCCGACCCCGCCGACGATTACGCCCGATATTATTCAGATGCCGCTGGAGGACGTCATGCACATGAGCATGATGCCCTACGCAGAGCACGTCATTCTTGAACGCGCGCTCCCGCGCGTGGAGGACGGCATGAAGCCTGTGCAGCGCCGCATTCTGTATACCATGATGGAGCTCAACAACACCCCCGATAAGCCGCACCGCAAGTGCGCGCGCATCGTGGGTGACTGTCTGGGTAAATATCACCCTCACGGCGACTCCTCCGTGTACGATGCGCTGGTGCGCATGGCGCAGGATTTTTCCATGCGCGAAAGATTGGTGGACGGCCACGGCAACTTCGGCTCCATCGACGGCGACGGCGCGGCGGCCATGCGTTATACCGAGGCGCGTATGGCGCCGCTGGCGCTGCAGATGCTGCGCGATATCGAAAAGGATACCGTGCCCTTCCATCTGAACTTTGACGATACCTTGAAAGAGCCCGAGGTGCTGCCCGCCCGCTATCCCAACCTTCTGGTCAACGGCGCGTCGGGCATCGCGGTAGGCCTGGCCACCAATATCCCGCCGCACAACCTGCATGAGGTTATTGAGGCGGTCAATCTGCGCATTGACAATCCCAAGGCCGAGCTCCGCGATTTTATGAAGGTGCTGCCTGCGCCTGACTTCCCCACCGGCGGCGTGCTGCTGGATACCCCGGAGATCGAAAATGCCTACCGCACGGGCCGCGGCAAACTGACGCTGCGCGCCAAGGTGCATATCGAGCCCGGCCCCGCCGGCCGCAGCCTGATCTGCATCACCGAGGTGCCGTATCAGATCAACAAGGCGCTGATGCTCGAGCGCATCTTAAAGCTCAGCGAAGAAAAGAAGGCCATGTTCGCCTGTATTCACGATATCCGCGATGAGTCCGACCGCACGGGTCTGCGCGCGGTGATCGAGATCAAGAAGGATAACGATCCGCAGAAGGTGCTGGCCAAGCTGTATAAGTACAGCGATCTGCAGGTCACCTACGGCGTGAACATCGTGGCCATCGCCGAGGGCAAGCCCGTACAGCTGGGTTTGATCGCGCTGCTGGATCATTTCATCAACCATCAGAAGAACGTCGTTACCCGCCGCACGCAGTATGATCTGGATCAGGCGAAGGCCCGCGCGCATATCGTGGAGGGTCTCATCCGCGCGGTGGATGTGCTGGACGAAGTCATCAAGACCATCCGCGCCTCGAAAAACGGCAAGGAAGCAAGAACCAGGCTGTGCGAGCAGTTTGGCTTCACCGAAATTCAGGCGCAGGCCATCCTTGATCTGCGTCTGCAGCGACTCACCGGCCTTGAAATTCTCGCCCTGCGCGAGGAATTTGCGCAATTGCAGAAGAAGATCGCCGAGTTTGAGGCCATTCTCAGGAGCGAAAAGAAGCTGCTTGGCGTCATCAAGAAGGAACTGGGCGAGATCGGCGAGCAGTTCAAGGACAAGCGCCGCACCGAGATCCTCAAGGACGACAAGACCGAGGAACTGCTCAAGGACGATCAGGATGATCTGCCCGTGCCCGAGGAGGCCGTGGTGCTTTATACGCGCGGCGGTCAGCTGCGCCGCATGACGCCGAGGCTCTATGACAAGATCGAAATGCCCGCACAGGAAAGCGATATGCCGCGCTTCCTTCTGCGTACGCAGACGGATCACACGCTGCGGATCTTCACCGACCGCGGCGCGTGCTA
>JAZQXQ010000390.1:0-2158 GCA_045632965.1 Clostridia bacterium | reverse complement strand
AGGAAGCCGTAGCTCTCTTCAAAGCCGAACAGGAAGGTGTGCGCGCCGGTAGCCTCAAACTGCTGGATCTTTTCGCCGATGAACTTGAAGCCCGTCAGCGTGTCGTAGCACACGCAGCCGAAGGATTCGGCGATGGCGCGGGCCATTTCGGTGGAGACGATGCTCTTGCAGATGGCGCCGTTTGCGGGCAGCTTGCCCTGCTGCTTGCGGTTGGTGAGCACATGGTTGAGCAGCAGGCAGCCGATCTGATTGCCGGTGAGGGTGTGGAATACGCCCTTGCTGTCGCGCACGGCCACGCCCATGCGGTCGCAGTCGGGGTCGGTGCCAAAGACGACGCTCGCGCCCACTTCTTCAGCCAGCGGAATGGCATACTTGAAGGCGGCGGGATCTTCGGGGTTGGGAGCGGTGACGGTGGGGAAGGCGCCGTCGGGAGCTTCCTGCTCCTTGACGACGGTCACGTTCTTGATGCCCAGCTCGTCGAGCATGCGGCGCACAGGCATGTTGCCCGAGCCGTGCAGGGGGGTGTAAACGATCTTCAGGTTTTTGCCTTCGGAGGCCAGCAGCTCGGGGCAGATGGACAGGCCCTTGATCATATCGATGTAGGCGTCGTCCACATCCTTGCCGATGATGGTGAGCAGGCCGCTTTCGATGGCGGCAGCCTTATCCATGGTGGCAAGGCCGCAGTAGGGCAGGGGACGGATGTGATTGGTCACGCCCTCGGCGGCTTCGGGGGACAGCTGCGCGCCGTCTTCCCAGTACACCTTGTAGCCGTTGTACTGCGGGGGATTGTGGCTGGCGGTGATGACAACGCCGGCGATGCAGCCAAGGTGACGCACGGCGAAGGACAGCATGGGCACGGGGCGCAGGGATTCGTACAGGTAGGTCTTTACGCCCTTGGCGCACAGCGCCAGCGCGGTTTCCTCGGCAAACTCCGCGCTCATGTGGCGGCTGTCATAGGCGATGGCTACGCCGCGGCGGGTCCATTCGTCATTGGTGAGGATGTAATTGGCCAGACCGTGGGTGGCGCGGCGCACCACATAGCGGTTGATGCGGTTGGTGCCGTAGCCCAGCACGCCGCGCATGCCGGCGGTGCCGAAGGAGAGCTCAGTATAGAAACGATCTTCGATCTCTTTTTCATCCTGGATGGAAGAAAGATCCTTGATCAGTTCGGGATCGTTGGCGAAGTCACGGAGCCACTGCTCGTAGGAAGCGCGGTAAGAAAGTTCAGACATATAAAATACCTCCTTTTTTTCCAATCTAATTATATGAAATAAATGCGGTGAATGCAAGCATATTCTGCTTGCAGGAGGAAGAAAAGTGGATGAAAAAGGCAATAAAAAGGATCAAAATAGGCACATTGCTGTCGCTTTGCGCAAGTTTGCTGCTGATGTGGTTTTTTCCTGCGGCGCTGCAGGGGCAGGAGGGGGGAACTCTGCTCCGGGCGCAGCGGCAATTGGTGACGGTGTGGATATACGGCGACACGCTGGGCGCAGCCTCGTGGGTGAAGGGCTGTGCGGCGGCGTATCAGAAAAAGCACGGCGGCGTGAATATCTGGGTGCGCACGGCGTCAGCGGCGGATATGGATTTGCTCAGGGAGGACTATGCGCATACCGCGCCGGATATTTTGCTTTTCATGGCGGGGGAGGAGGTGCAGCCCGACTGGCTTGCGGGGGAGGCAGCGCCCTTGTGCATGGCGGGATACGCGCTGGTGCGGCAGCCGCAAACGGCGGCGACCATCGCGCCGACGAGCCTGTTTGGCGTAACGCCTGCGCCGGAGAGGGCGGCGGATATCACGCCTGTACCCCGGGAAAGCTGGCCGCAGGAGATCGCGGCGGATGATCAGTTGGGCGCAAAAATGCTGGCGGAAATCGGCGCACCGCCGGGTGCGCAGCTGATGGAGAAAAAACAGGTGCAGGAAGCATTTTTGCAGGGGAAGGCAGAAGCGGCTCTGCTTGACACGCTGCAGATCAGGCAGTTATCATCGCAGGGCAAGGGGATGGAGCTGCTTTGCGCCGTACCGGGGAGCGATCTGGTACTGTATGGCGCGGTGATGCGCAAGGCAAGCGCGCCGGCGGGGGATTTTCTTGCCTGCCTGCTGGATGAGGAATCGCAGAAAAAGCTCTCGGAAAAGGGCTTGTTTTCGCCGCAGGGCACCTCG
>JAZQXQ010000389.1:0-11361 GCA_045632965.1 Clostridia bacterium | reverse complement strand
GTCCACATTGTCAATGATAAAGAACAGACTGCCCGGCTGCGTATTGCCCTCTTCATCGCCGTACTGGCAGGGCACGCCGCTGCGGTACGCCACATCGCCGTCGCCCGTGCAGTCAATGAACTGCTCGGCCTGAATTTCGATCATGCCGCCCTTGGTGGCAAACACCGCGCCCTCAATCTTATCACCCGTTTCGTTTAAACGCGTGTTCATGAACATCGCATGATACAGCACCTCAACGCCGGCTTCCCTGCACATTTCATCCGCCGCCACCTTGAAGGCTTCGTGCGAGAAGGGCGTGCAGTTTTCATGCCCGCGCACGCGGTACGCCGTCAGCGACGTGCCGGCCTGCACATTTTCAGGCGCAATGGCGCCGCCCTTTTTGATCATGCGGCGCACCATTTCGTCAAAAATGCCCTTGATCACCTGACGCGTGGCCATGGGATCGTAGCAGGTCATGAACGGCCCCACCATGCCGCTGGTGGCCATGCCGCCAAGGGAGTTGTTTAGATCTGCAATCAGCACCCTGGCGCCGTGACGCGCAGCGCTCACCGCCGCCGCCAGACCCGCGCAGCCGCCGCCGATCACCAGCACATCCACCTTGCGCGCAACAGGGATATCAAACGTCATCTGCATATTGTTTTCTCCTTAGCCCTTCACTCCGGAGGTGGCAATGCCCTCAACGAAGTAGCGCTGACCGAATACAAACAGGATGCCCACGGGAATGATCGCGCTGGCAGCCGTCGCCATGGTCAGGTTGTATTCCTGCGCATCGTCCATCAGATACCAGCGGATGGCCTGCGACACGGTGTAATACTTCTTCTTGCTCAGGAAGATGAGCGGGCCCATGTATTCATTCCACGAGGAAATGAAGGTGAGAATCACCAGCGACATCAGCGCCGCCTTGGTCAGCGGCAGCATGATCTGGAAGAAAATGCGGATATGCCCCGCGCCGTCAATCTTGGCGGCCTCCATCAGATCATCGGGCAAGCCCATGTAGAACTGCCTGAGCATGAAAATGGACGTGGCGCCAAAGAGCGTGGGCAGGATGATGGCCCACAGGCTGTTGTACAAACCGATGGTCTTAAAGAGCATGAAGCGCGGGATGATGGTCACCTGCGTTGGCACCATCATGGAGGAGAGGAACAGCAGGAACACAAAGTTCTTGCCCGTAAAGTTGATCTTGGCAAAGGCGTAGGCCGCGAAGGACGAAATAAGCAGCTGGCCCACGATGCTGAAGAACACAATGTAGAACGAATTGTAGAACGCGCGCACAAGCGGCATATCCTTGGCAGTCCAGACGTTAACGTAGTTTTCCCACTGCCAGACGGAGGGCAGCCAGTGATACGGGCGGGCGAACACTTCATTGGCGGGCTTCAAGGACGACAGGATCATCCAGATCAACGGCACAACAAAGATAAAGGCCACCGCGCCGATCGCCAGCGTGCGGATCAATGTAGTCGTAATTTCTCTCTTTTTCATTGTAACGGCCTCCTTTCCCTCTTAATAGTGGACCCACTTCTTCTGTCCCCAGAAGTTGATCAGCGTGATGCCAAGGATGATGAGGAACAGCACCATGGCTTCTGCCGAGGCGTAGCCGAACTTGTAGCCGTCAAACGCCTTGTTGTAGATTTCCACTACGATGGAGGTGTTGGAATATGCCGGAGTACCCATTGTGATGATGTTGACGGAAGCGAAGATCTTGAAGGTGGCGATCAGACGCACGATCACCAGATAGAAGGTGGTGGGCGAAACCATGGGCAGCGTAATGTGGAAGAACTTCTGCACGCCGTTCGCCCGGTCGATATCCGCCGCCTCGTACAAGCTGGCGGGCACGCTTTGCAGCGCGGACATGTAGATGATCAGCTCGTAGCCGACCGCGGTCCAGATGACCAGCAGAATGATGGGAATCTTGTTCAGCGACAGATCGCCGAACCAATCGTAGGGGCCCATGCCGAATTTGCCGAGCAGGTCGTTGATGACGCCGTCGGTGCGGAACATGAACTTGAATACCGCCGCCAGCGCAACGGTGGAAGAAATGTAGGGAATGAAGATGGCCATGCGCAGCGTCTTTTTGAGATAGACCTTATTGTTGAGCACATAGGCCAGCACCAGCGCGATGAAGATGGAGGTGGGCACGGTCGCCAGCGCGTAGATGAAGGTATTGCCCACCGCCTGATGGAAGCGCTTGTCCCCCGTCAGGTCGATAAAGTTTTCCAGGCCCACAAACTTGAGCTTTTTCCAGCCGCCCACGAAATTCCACGAGGCGAAGGACAGGCCCAGCGACGCCAGGAAGGGGAAGGCAATGAACACAAGGAAGGCAATGAGCGCCGGCAGCACAAACAGCCAGCCGATGATATTCTCCTGCCGCTTCATGGCATTTTTCTTTTTTCCCGGCACACGCGGATTGATAACTGCTTGAGCTTTTTTCATAGTGCGTCTCCCTTTATTAAATCCGGCCCGCCGCCCGAAGGCGGCGGGCCAGAAAAGCTTGGTTTAACGAAATGAGATTACTGCGCGTCCTTGATGGCTTCGTTGCACTTTTCAGCGGCTTCGGCCATGGCGTCTTCCACGGTCATCGTGCCCTGATGAGCGTACATGCAGTATTCCTTGGCAATGGCCATAACTTCGTCATAAGCGGTGATGACGGTGTCGATGTAAGCGGGATTGTCGTAGTTGACAACGCAGCGCTTGAAGGACTCAACGTCAACAACCTTGGCGGCTTCTTCTTCGGATCCGAACAGCATTTCGATCATGCCGGAGGGATCAGTGCCCTTCCAGGTGGAGGCGTGGCCGGCCTTGACCAGATACTTGGAGCCGTAGGTGGCATAGAAGGCAGTGAAGGCCCAGGCAGCTTCCTGCTGCTCGCACTCGGTGGAGATACCAACGTGAGAGAAGATCGGAATGCCGGAGACGTAGTTGGTCTGGCCCTTTTCTTCAACGGGATAAGGAGCAAAGCCGGTGATCCACTGCGCGGTATCAACCTTCAGATAGCGGACGAG
The DNA here is from genome assembly GCA_045632965.1 of Clostridia bacterium. Classification (GTDB taxonomy): domain Bacteria; phylum Bacillota; class Clostridia; order Christensenellales; family Aristaeellaceae; genus SFMI01. The sequence continues at coordinate 8,362 of JAZQXQ010000389.1, read as the reverse complement.
GTTGCAGACGATGATGGAAGCCACGTTGTGGTTCTGGAAGGCGTCGGCAGCCTTGATGTTATCGGCGCGGAAGGTGACCAGGGGGAACCAGATGCCGTCTTCCTGCTCGGCCTTGATTTCGCGCTTGAGGGCGTTGATAATGAGAGGATCGGTCAGGTTGGACTGGCCTTCGGCGTTGTACAGGTTGTCCTTGCCGTATACCTGATACCAGGGCCAGGTGAAGTACTCGATGGAGGAGTAGTCGGCGCCGCCGTATACCTTGGTTTCGCCTTCGCCCTTGGTCATGGCAGCGGAAGCAGCCAGGTATTCATCCCAGGTCCACTCGGTGGGCAGTTCGCCCAGGCCCGCTTCGTTCCAGTCGGTCATGTTGATGGCAACATAGTGGCCCAGACCGCCGCAGGGGAAGGTGTACACAGAGCCGTCATAGGTGTATTCATCGCTGCCCCAGTTGGCCTTCAGGTCAATGCCCAGTTCCTTCACCTTGTCAGACAGGTCAACGAACATGGCGTTTTCCCAGCGCTTATAGGTGTGATGCAGGCCGAAGGAAGCCAGCACGTCCACTTCACCGGCAACCATGGCGGCGTTCACGGAGGCGTTACCGTCGGTGTTGTTGGAGTATACGTTCAGGTTGATCTTGATGTTGGGATAGATGGAGTTGAACTCGGCGATCATTTCATCCATGCCCTGATTGCCCTTGAAGGGAATCCAGAAGTTCAGTTCGCCTTCCAGCTTCTCAGGATTCTCAACGATAATCCAGGAAGTGATGTCGGCGGGCGCTTCAGCCATAGCGGGCACGATGCCCACCAGCATCAGAATCGCCATCAGCAACGCGATCGTCTTTTTCATGTTGGTACCTCTTTCTATGATTTTTATTGCAAACGCCGTAGCGTTTAGCCATCTGATTGAACAAACGTGATTGTTTCTTTTCTTCTTCTATGTTATACTTATACCGCACTTTTCCCGACAATGCAATATGTGGCGGAAAATATGATTAACAATCACATTCTACCAGAAACATGATCATTTTTGATCAGAAAGAGGTGAGCGGTTTTGTTGCCCTACGACCGCCAGCAGCAGATCCTGAAAATCCTTGAAGAATCCGGCCATATCAGCGTGCATAAGCTCGCGCAGCTCATTCACGTCAGCGAGCCCACGCTGCGCCGCGATCTGACGCAGATGGAAAAGCTGGGGCTCATCCGCCGCACCTACGGCGGCGCCGTGCTGCCCGCCGAAACGCAGTACGCCCCTATTTCGCTGCGCAAAAACGACAACGCCGCCGCAAAAAAGAAAATCGCCGCCGAGGCCGCCGCGCTTGTGCGCAAAAACGCCGTCATCTATGTGGATTGCTCCAGCACCGTGCAGAATATGCTCAGCTTTTTCACCGAAAACCAGGAGGTCACCGTCATCACCAACTCCATCACCGGCTGTCAGCAGCTGATGGAAAAGGGGATTGCCACCTACTGCGTGGGCGGTCTGGTGGAAAGCCGCGACGGCGCGCTGCGCGGCAAGTACGCCGAGGATTTTATCCGCAGCGTGCAGATCGATCAGGCCTTTTTCTCCTGCAGCGCCCTGTCTGACAACGGGCAGCTGGGAGGCCATCACGAAAGCGCCGTCTCTCTGCTGCAGGTGCTGCTCAGGCAGTCCGCCCAGCGCATTTTTCTGTGCACGCACAACAAACTGGGCCGCAGCTGCATGCACACCATCTGTTCGCTGCACGACATCGACCACGTCATCTGCGATCAGCCGCTGCCGGATGAACTGCTCAAAATGGTGGGCAAAAACAGATAAACAAAAAATCAGCCTGAAAACTCAGGCTGATTTTTAATTATCGATGATTCTTAAACAGAGCCGCTGCCAGCAGCGCCATGAGCAGCACAGCGAGGCACACGATCAGCAGCAGCTGCTGATTTTGCGTGCTGCCCTGCGACGTCATGGTTCTGTCCGTGGGGAATTTCATATCGCCGCCGCGGGAAACCTTTTCCGCCGGGGCTGCGGACGGGCTTTCGGCCGGAGACTCCGGCGTTTCCGTCGGGGCTGCGGGCGTCTGGGTGGGCGCATCCGTCGGGGCTTCCGTCGGCACTTCTGTCGGAGCTTCCGTCGGCGCATCCGTTACCGCCGTCTGGCCGCTGCTGGAACCGTCCGAGCCCTCGCCGCCCGCGGGCATTTCAAAGCCCTCGGGGAGCTGCACGCCTTCGGGAAGCTGCGCGCCGTCCGGCATGGCCGGCATTTCGCCGCCCTGCGGCATCGCAGGCATATCCGTCGCTGCCGGGGCTGCGCTCGGCGCATCCGTTACTGCCGTTTGGCCGCTGCTGGAGCCGTCCGAGCCCTCGCCGCCCGCGGGCATTTCAAAGCCCTCGGGAAGCTGCACGCCTTCGGGAAGCTGCGCGCCTTCCGGCATCGCGGGCATATCCGTCGGAGCTTGTGTCGGGGCTTGCGTCGGAGCATCCGTTGCTGCCGTTTGGCCGCTGCTGGAGCCGTCCGGGCCTTCGCCGCCCGCGGGCATTTCAAAGCCCTCGGGAAGCTGCACGCCTTCGGGAAGCTGCGCGCCGTCCGGCATCGCGGGCATATCCGTCGCTGCGGGAGCCTCGCTTGTCTGCGCATCGGGCTGCGTATCAGCGCCCTTGTCGCGGGAGCGTCCGCCGCCGGGCATGCCGCCGCCGAAGCCACCGCCGCCGTTGTTCATGCTGCCCATGTCAGAGAGATTCAGCGCGTTGGCGTCCACCGTCTGGTTGTTGCCGTCCAGCTGGTTCTGAATGCTCTGCGCACGCAGCGCGCCATACTGACGAATGGCCTCCACGCCCTTCTCAAACTCTTCAAACGTGCAGAAAGCCGTGGGATCATTGGCTACATAAGGCGTGAGCATATTGGCCATGCGCGTTACTTCTTCTTCATACCAGCCGCTGGCGAAATATTCGCTGATAAACTGCTGGTACACTTCGTGATAGGCCGCAATGCTTTCTTCGCTCTTAAACACCCAGCCGACCATGGGACGATCCGAGCCCGTGCTGCCGCTCACCGGCGTATCGATATTGGAATTGATCGTGCTCTGGCCGTTGCCGCCCGTGAAGGTGCCAAACGCCAGGTTGTAATCCCAGGGGATCATGGAAAGCACGCCGTCTTCCTCATAAAGATAGTAGTTATGCACCATCATGCCGGTATAGCTGTCGCCGTTCTGCAGGAAATCATGCACCGCAAGATAGCGCAGCATGGCGTCCTCATCCACGGCGGAGGTATCGCCCTCGCTCAGCTTTTTCAGCGCTGCGATCAGGCGCGTCTGATCATTTTCAGACACATTGGTCTTGGCGCTGGAGAAGATAGTATCATAGCTGGCAGGATCGTCATCCACATACTGCAGCTTTGTGCCGCTGGAGCCCATGCCGAACATATTGAAGCCGCCCATGTCGGGCATCTCCATGCCTTCGGGCATTTCAAAGCTGCCGCCCTCGGGCGCAGCGGGCATTTCGCCGCCCGTAAACTGCGAAGGATCAACACCCTCGGGCATGGTAAAGCCGCCGTTATCAGGCGTAGTGCTTTCACCGCTGCTTCCGCCAAAGCTGCCGCCGAAGCTATTGTCAAAGCCGTCCGATGCTTCAGCCTCGGGCTGCTGCTCGGTCTGCGTTTCCGGAGCGGCTTCCGCTTCCTGATCAAAGTCCTCCATGAAATCATTCATGTCAAAGTCGCCGCCGTTGCCGCGACCGCCGCCGAAATTCATGGTGTCGGGCTTGTACAGTTCGCCGTAATCGCTGCCGTAGTTGCGCTTGAGGAAGCTCTCCTCCACGCCCTCTACCGCAAGATACGTGCCGAAGGTTTCGCCGTTGACGCGGATTTCCACAAAGCTGCACAAGGGCGAGGCCACGCCCATCTTGCCCATCAGGGTGTAGGCGAGGTAGTCCTTCATGTAGGTGTTGTCGTAAATCAGGTTATTGAGGCACAGCTTATCAAGGCCGTGATATGTTTTGCCCGTCTGGTAATGGTCAAACTCCACCTTGAAGCTGTAGCGGTCGTTGCCGTAGGAGGCGACGGAGGACAGCGAGGTATTGCCCTTGCCGCGGATGGCGACATTGGAATACTTTTCGCCGTCGATCACCAGCGTGCAGGAGGCATACACTTCGCTCGTGCAGGTGTCAAGGAAGCCTTCCCAGTCATCCATCACGATATCGATGGTATGCACATAGCTTTGATCAAACAGCCGGTTTTCGTAGCCGATGTTATGATCCGCCTGCACAAGGCCCGCCGCGGCCGCCGCCATATACAGGCAGGTAACAAGAATGGTCACCGCCAGTACCAAACAGCAGATGCGTTCGATATTTTTATGCCGGAGCATGCTGTTCACCTCAGCTCAGGTAATCGCCGTTGTAGCTGACCAGCACGGCGCTGTTGACGCCTTCCATTTCGGACAGGGCGGTGATAAACTCGGTGGAATCGTTGATCAGGCGCACTTCGTAATTGAGCTCGATGTTGCCGCTCTGCGCGGTCTTGCTCTTGACGACGGCCTTTTCCACGTGCTTGTTCAGGTATTCGACGGCCGCCTTTTCAGCCGCGGCATCGCGCACGGAAATCACGGCGATGAAGGGATTATGCACAGCCTTGCGGTTGATGAACAGCAGCATCACAATGCCGATCACCACGCTGCCAAACACGGCCAGCGGGATCATGCCCGCAGCCAGCACAATGCCCGCAGCGATCGCCCAGAAGAGGAAGGCGATATCCATGGGCTCTTTGATGGCGGTGCGGAAGCGTACGATGGACAGCGCGCCCACCATACCAAGGGACAATACCACATTGCTGGTAACGGCCAGGATGGTCATGGAAGTAATCATCGTCATAGCAACCAGCGTGCCGCCGAAGGAAGAGGAATACATCACGCCGGAGTAGGTCTTCTTATACACGAGGAAGATGAACAGGCCCAGGCCAAAGGCCAGCGCGAGGGTGATGACCATATCCACCATGGATACGCTGGTCATGTTTTCGAGGAAAGAGGACTTGAAGATGTCAGAGAAATTCGTCATGGTAATTGTTCCTTTCTGTTAACCGTAAATTCTGCACGCGCCGTATTTTGAAAACGCGCCGCTGCGGCGATCCTTCACCTGCACGGCATGGCGAATGATGCTGGGCAAATACTCATCCCACTTGACTTCCAGGATAATCGGCGCGTCGCCGGCCGGGATGGTCACGCAATCGGGATTGAGAAAATCGGTGCAATTGAGTCCCGTGCGGATGTTGTAATCCACCGTCACGCGCACATTGCCCGGCGCGTAGACAAAGGGAATGCGCTCGTAATCGACAATCGTGCGCGGGCGCAGGCCCTGGCTTTTCATCTTGCTGTACAGCTCAATAACAAGCCCCCGTCCGCTGGTGGCCATCCAAGTGAGGTCGCCGTCCACGATCTTCTGCGCCTCTTCCCTGGTAAGCGGCGCCGTCACCTTGTAGCCAAGGCCGCCGCGCTTGACCTTCTTTTCCAGCTTGATGAAATCGAGATTGTCATTATAATAACGGATGCGGAATTTCTCGCGCTCGTTCACGCCGTCAAGCTTTTCGCGCAGCGCCTTATCCGTCAGCGAGTCAAAATACAAACTGCGTATTTTGTAATAACCGCGCGCACCCACATGGGGATCCAGCTTTGCCACCGCGCGCATATTGGCGCAGATAGCCGCACGATCCGCCGCGGTGATCACATGCTTGATTTCACTGCGATACTGCATTTTTCCACTCCTTTCCAGAAATGATAGCATGGCCATTATAGCAGTCGCTTTTGAACAAATGCTGACCATGATTTGAACAAATTGTAAACAGAAACAGGTTATCAGGAAACCTGGCGTTTTCTCCGCCTCGCATCCAAAATGGCCTATTCCTCTACATTATATAGTATACTCGTTTTTATTCTGACTGAAAATGGAAAAACAAACACTCTCCCCTGCAAATTTTAGCACACAACAAAAGCGCTCCGGGCAACCATCCCGGAGCGCCGGCGTGCAAATATATCAATATGTCGCCTCGCCATCGTGCGACAAAAGCGCCGCAGAGGTCACGCTCTGAACCTTCATCACCTCGCGCACCATCTCGCCGCCGCGGGCCGTGCGCAGCTCAATCACCAGATCAAGCGAGGACTCCGTCAGATTGCGGGATTTGATGGTGAAGTGCTTTTCGTACTTCTTAATCGTCTCCGTCACGGCTTTTTCCGCGTCGATATCGCCGGCGTTAACCACCAGGATCATCGGCGCCTTGGCCACGGGGAAGCGGTTGAGGATGAGAATGGCCAAAGTAATCACGATGGACAGCACCACCGCCACCTGTGCCAGGCCCGCGCCGCAGATGATGCCCACGCTGATCGCCCAGAAGAGGAACATCAGATCCATGGGCTCCTTGACCGCCGTACGGAAGCGCACAATGGAAAGCGCGCCCACCATGCCAAGAGAGAGCACCACGCTCGACTGCATGGTGAGGATCAGCGCCGAGGTGATCGCCGTGATGCACGCCAAGGCAATATTGAAGCTCTTGTTATAGAAGGTTTTGCGCGTGGCCACGCGATACACCAGGAAAATATACAGCGCCAGCGCCGAGGCAACGGCCAGCGCGGCCACGATGGTCACCAGCGTAATCTCGCTGCCGGCATAGCCCTCCAGGAACGACTTCTTGAAAATATCCTTGAAACTCATGTTCTTTCCCCTTCCTTATCGCGTGTATTTTCTGCACAGGTAGTATTTGGAAAATGCTGTCTGCTGCAGGCTTTCCAGCTGCAGATTGTTATAGATGAAATCGGGCAGGAATTCATCATATTTGACTTCCATCAGCTGCCTGCCAGCGGGCATCACGGGCCGGACGGCGATGCGCTCCTCCAGGAAGCCGCCCACATCCTTTGACGAAGCAATATTCATATCAAAGGTGATGCGCACATTGCCGTTCTTATACACATACGGCACGCGCTCATACTCCACAATCACCACCGGGCGCATACGCCGCGTCATCATCTGCAGCGTCAGCTTTCGCAAAAGCGCCGGCTGCTCCGCCACATCCGGCAGGATTTTCCCCACCATCAGCAGCCGCGTCTGCTCCTCCGTCAGCGGACAGGAATCCTTGTGCGTCATGCCGCGCTCCTTGCGCTTGCACTCCAGTGTAATCTTCTCCGTCGAGTGATTATAAATGCGAATCCTGAATTTCTCTCTGGGATCGGTGCCGTTTTCATTTTCATAAAAACAGCGGTTGTCATAGTCATCAAAATACAGGCTGCGGATGCTGTACTTCCCCGTCTCCCCCGCATGCCGATCGCGCGGCAGCAGATGCTCGATGCGGGTCTTCAGCATCTCGATCTGCGCCCCGCTGACCACATACTTCATCTCATGGCGAAACTTCATCTGCTTCTCCATCCGCTCACCCGCCCTTTCTGCTGCGGCGGATATCCGCGCACAACACGCCGACGCCCATGCAGGCGATGATGGCGAGAGGGAGCAATTTGATTATCTGTTCTTTCCGCTTATACGCGCTGTCCGCCCACTTTGCGTAAATTTCAATATCTTCCGTGATCGGCACCGAACTGTCAAACGGCTTGTCGGTGTCAACATAATACCAGCCAAGGAAGGTTTGGTAGTCGGTGTCGGGGAGAGTAGGAAGAGTGGTTAAACATTCGCCGGGCATAACTGCATAGTATGCATAATACCCATTATTTCCCGGATTCGCACAAACCTGATAATATTGATTTCCTTCAAGCCAAACGCTACTCAAAAAATGCATTCTTTCCATCTGAAAATCCGCTATATACTCTACCTCTGTCTCTATACTTTTATCTGTTTCCCAGCGCACCTGGTTCATAAAAGCCGGTTTTTCTGCGAAGGAAGCATACTCTATCATTCCTTCATCGATTAGTTTTTGAATCAGCGGCTCAAACTCTTCAGTGTATACTTCAACTAACCGCTGATAAAACAAATCCTCTTGATACAAATAATGAAACCACGGTGTGCGGCTGGTTTCTCTCACATAATAGCGATTGGTATACAAAGCCTCCGTTGCTGTAAACTGCCAGTTGTCCTTCGTTCCCATCGATATATCAAAATCCCAAACAGGGCCAGCATATACCTTTCCATCACCATCTGTAGTATCAAAATAAAAATACTGGCTCATAAATCCGCCATCATTGCTGGCAAAAACCTCTTCAACAAGATACTTCCTAACCCACGAATCCAAGTCTATCAATTCCAGCCAGTGCTTCCCGGTGACTGGATCGATGCCATCTTCTGCAAGAAGTGCATTTTCAACCGACTGAAAAACCTGCAAAACCGATTCTTCAGCGTCTGCACCTCCCGGCGCATAATGAATTCGGATCGCCTGCTTTTCCTTCGTTACGACATGCGTATACTTCTGTGCAACC